>CAYLSY010000251.1:0-4120 GCA_964386275.1 uncultured Hyphomicrobiales bacterium | reverse complement strand
TTGACAATAACGAATACGATATTACAAACCAAAACACCGTCGATAATCTACAAAAGAAAATCGAGTATAAATATTCGAAGAGTATTGTAGATTCCTTGAAAGTCGTTGTTAACGTTGCTTCGAAACTAAAGAAATTGATTAGTTCGGCTATTGCTGATACTGCAAAGCATCCGGAAAGAGCCATCAAAACGCTTTCGATTTATTTCGAACAGCACGCATGGCTGCAAGTTACAGACATGAATACGAGGAATTTGCTTCGCGATGAAATTGCAAATATCCTGATTACATGCTATAATAAAAAAAAGCAATATGAATCAGCTAATAAAGTAAAAGCAACGGTTGAAGCTGAAAAAGCAATGTTTTCGAAACAGATAAAGAAAATTAATTTAAAATAGTAATTTAAATATAAAATAAAAAAATAATTAAAAAAAAATGAATACAAGGCGATTACTTTCCATCATCTTATTCCTTGTTATGGTTTCTTATCAGAACCATGCACAGTCGACTAAAGGCAACAATATTTTCAACGAGGAAACGCTTGCCGGGGAAAATGCGAACGTTTCAGTTGAGCAATTAAATCAAAGCGAAAAATTCGCTGCTGGAAATATAGTCAATGCAGAGGATTATTACATTGGCCCTGGCGATTTGCTCTCGATTCAAGTATTGAACGTTTCTGCTATGCCGACTATTACGACAGTATCTCCGGAAGTAACAATAATGTTGCCCAGAATCGGCGAAATCATCTTGAAAAATAAGACTTTAGCCGAAGCTCGCCAGCTTATTACCGACAGAATCAAGCAAATTAATCCTGCTGCACAGGTTTTCATCGGATTGCAGCGTTCGAGAAATATAATCGTTACTTTTCTCGGCAATAGCGAGTATTCTGGCGTTTATACCCTGCCTGCATCTTATAGGCTTTCGACCGCGCTTAAAATCGTAAGCCGCGATTTGAATCTTAATATGAATTCAGACATAATCTATGCAGAAAAGGTGCGTTATATCGAAGAGCAGCGCAACCAAACCGAAGCAATGAAACTTGCCGATAATTTCGGGAGCGATTCATATTTGCGTAGAAATATCGTCGTCAAACATAACGATGGCTCGACAACACTTGCCGATTTAGACAAAGCGCTTTCAAGCGGCATTACGAAACTCGACCCGTTTTTGCGCGAAGGCGACGAAATTTATATCCCGAATGTTCCCGAAGAATACCCTTCGATGTCAATAACTGGCGAAATAATCAATCCAGGTGTTTTTGCATTTAAAACCGGGGACAAAATTTCCGATTTACTCAAATTTGCAAAAGGATTGACTCCTGAAGCTGATATTAACTCTGTTTTCATCGCCTTTCCAAATGAAGATAATACAAGAAAAATCTCAATCGATTCGAAACTTAATATTTTAAGTGACGATTTGGAGTTGGTTGCTGGCTGCAAAGTCGTTGTCGGAAGAATCAAAACCGACCATGCCTCCGAACTTGGTACAGTTACTATTCAAGGAAGTGTAGTGAACCCAAATGTTTATATTATTAAAAACAATCAGACCCGATTAAAAGATATTATTGAAAAAGCTGGAGGTTTCACCGATAATGCCTGCCTTTCGATGTCCTATGTGCTTCGAAACAAAGAATCTTTCGGTACTTTGAGCAGTAGGAAAAGGCGCTCGAGCGAGTTTCTAAGAAACAGCAACCTTACGTTGCAGGATACTACTCGTTTTGCTCTCGATGAGCTATATAAGCTCCCTATAGTGTCTTGCGATTTCGTTAAACTATTCAAATATAATTCAAATACAGATAATATTACTTTACTCGATGGAGACAGGATTATTGTTTCATCTGCTCCAAAAGACATTTATGTCTATGGTCAAGTAAACAACCCGGGTTGGGTTCCCTATGTAAGCGGCAAGGATTATAAATACTACATAAATCAAGCCGGTGGATATGCCGATAATGCAAGCAAAGGCAGAACCAGCATTATTCGAGGTATTAACCGTGTATGGTTGGAATGCGAAAGCGACATGGCTGTCGAAGCGGGAGATTTTATCTATGTTCCACGTCCACCGGACTTGCCGCCTGGAGTCGAAATGCAGAATTATGCGGTGATTGCAAGCTCGGTTGCTTCGTTAATAGCAGTAATTAACTTCTTTATTTATATCTTCAAATAATATTTTTCTTTAAATAACATTATTATGTTACAATTGCAACTATTCAAGCGTAAGTAATGTGAAATAATAGAACACAGTTCATAATTAAAAATATTTCATTTTTCTATAAAATAGATTTAATGATAAAACGATTAATAAATATTTTCATTTTCATTTTGCTTATTTCTTCTGCCGAAGCTCAGGTCGAGTATGTGCCGGTGCAGCATCCGGTGTATTCATTCCTTGAATTAGCTTTAACCGACGGATTGCTTGAAAATTTTTCTTTGTCATGTTTGCCTTTGCAACGCAACGAAATTTGCGACGCATTGCTCCAAATACGCACTAAATCTAGCGAACTCACGCCAAACACCCTAGCTTCCTTAGAAATATTCGAGAAAGAATTCGATATCCGAGCCCAAAATAATGCAGTATTATTTTATAGCGAAACCGATACAATCCAAGTCTTGACTAACCTTTTATCGGAAAAGGAAAAATATTTCTACCGATATGCTGATACAAATCATTCGGTATATGTGCAGCCACTCGGTTCATTTGATTTTCGAATGAAATCATCCGAAGAAGTAAACGAAAACGTCTCACTCGGAACGCTTGGTTTAAGGCTGCGTGGAACGCTCGGCAAGCATTTGGGATATTATCTTCAGGCAACAAACGGCGTTGTGCTATCGGGCAACAGAGAACTTGCAATGGAAGATAGAAACCTTCGCCAAAACGTCAAGTTCCATGACCTGAATAGCGATTTCGATTTTGCCGAATCTCACGTGATTTTCAGTCAAGATTGGCTCTACATCGGAATTGGGCGCCAGACGAGGCTTTGGGGCGCAGGTTTAATGGAACGCGCTTTAATTTCGGCATCATCTCCTCCGATTGATGCCGTCGAAGCGGGAGTGAAATTCAAAACTTTCGAATATAAATTTCTTCATGGGCGGCTTTTAGCGCAATCGACTAATGGCATTCAAACCGGCTCGGCAGCCGAAAGACCACAAAAATACTTGGTTTTTCATCGCTTTTCGGTTAAACCGTCATGGGGCGAATTTTCATTCTGGGAATCTGTCGTTTATTCCGGCAGAAGCGTTGATATTGCTTATCTAAACCCAATTATCTTCCTAAAATCCGAAGAGCATGCCCTTCACGACCCAGATAATTCGATGATGGGTATAGATTTTACTATTCGACCATTCAAAGGCTTGCAGCTGACCGGCACATATGTTCTGGACGATATTATTTTCTCGGAAATCGGTAAAAATTTCTGGTGCAATAAAGCTGCGCTGAACACGGCTATTGCCGTTTCTTTAGGTTATGGAGTCATGGCTGGTTTCGAGTATTCGAGAATTGAACCTTATACTTATTCTCACTTCAAGCTGCAAAATTCATACACTAACGATAATTGCTTGATTGGTTCGGAATTACAGCCCAATTCCGATGAATTTGCCTTCAAGGCGGTTTGGCATTTCGGTTGGCGTTATCCCGTGGAATTTAAATTCGGTGTTCAGCGCCACGGCGCAAACATAACCGATTCAACCGGAGTTGTTATCTTCAATGCCGGAGCAGACCCTTTGCTTGTTCGGCGCGATGCTGATAGTGAACGCATTTATTTTCTTGGCGGCAAGCGTGAAGATTGCGCCTTTGGAGAAGTTAAAGCAGGTATGGAAATCGTCAAAGGTTTTAATTTAAACGCTTCTGTCGCTTGTAAATATTTTGACAGTAAATTGTATAATTATTTGCGTATTAAATTAGCTTTCGAAGATTTTTAATTCTATTTGCGCATTTAAATAGGAAGCAATTGCAGTTTTTCAAATGCAATAGTGTACATTAAAAGGATTATAAGTATATGAAAATTATAGCTATTTCATATATTTATACCTTTTAAAATAAAAAACAAAATTTGTCATTGGAAATTCATTTTAAAATAAAAAAAATTTGGAAATAGCCGCATTTATATTTGTGTTCTTTATCGCTT
>CAYLSY010000250.1:0-4202 GCA_964386275.1 uncultured Hyphomicrobiales bacterium | reverse complement strand
AGAGCTGAATTATAAATTTTAAATGACGAAATATTAAGAAACTTATTGTTTTGTAGACAGATTTAGTAAAACTATTATTGTTCACTAATCACTTTTAACTATTCAATAAAAGAATTATGCAGGAACATATCATTAAAAGATTTGACGACGAGTTGTTAAAACTCCGTGTGCGACTCGTTAAAATGGGGACGCTAATCCAAGAGCAAATCAAATTTGCCATAAAAGCTTTTGCCACGACAAATATTGATTTTGCCAATGTAATAATCGAAAATGAAGAGAAAATCGATAAAATCGACATTAAAATTGACAAACAGTGCTTAAGGATTTTTGCTTTGCATCAGCCGGTAGCGACAGATTTGCGTTTGGTTATGTCTGCGCTTTCAATAAATGACTATATGGAGCAAATCGGCGATTTGGCGGTTAATATTGCCGAAAATGTGCTTAAAATCAAGAATGGGATTAATTCTCTTCGAAAAACAAAAATTATTGAACTCGGCGCTATGGCTGAAAACATGATTTATAAAGTGATGGACTCGTTCATTTACAGCGATGCTGAATTGGCGCGGCAAATATTAAAGTATACTCCTGAAATCGAAAATCTCTTCAATGATAACTTCAATAAAATTATTGAATTAATGAAGGAAGAGCCAGCAGATATCGAAAATCTCTGCTATTATTCCGATATTAACAGGAATCTGCAGTTTATAGCAAAGGAAGCAGTCAGCATAGCACAAGAAGTTGTATTCCTTGTCGATGCCAAGCTGATAAAGCACCAGAATGTCGATATCGATCCGAACGACAGGTTATTGAATACCGAATACCCTCCGGACGACAGCGATTTGGAGCTAGACGACTTTGCAAAAAATCAATAATGCTTTTTCTTGAGCTTATTCCTTAATAAATAATTTTGAACTGCCTTCGATTGAGATAATATAAACTCCGGCAGGCAGTTTTTCAATATTCAGCGTGGTTTTTGAATCAAGAACCACGCTTTGTTGTAAAATATTGCCCGTCAAGTTTATTAATTTTATGTTATTTAAGAAACTATCATTGTCGGTTGAGACAATAATATAATTCTGAGCTGGATTCGGATAAATTATAAAACGATTGAACTCAGTTTCTTCGACGCCAGTAAGTCCCAAGTCGAGTAAATCGGCAGAATAAATGCTGCCGCCTTCCAAACCTGCAAATAACTTTGTGCCGCTAAAAGCTAAGCAATTGACATTAAGTGACAATAAGCCTGAACTAATGTTTGTCCAGCTTGTGCCGTGGTCAGTTGATTGGTAAATTCCGGAATTTGTTGCCGCAAAAATGCTTGTTTGGCAATTAATCAATGCTTTGACTTTGGCGTCTGTTGGAATGACGGAAGTGATTTTGTTCCACGAAGCGCCGTTATCGTTTGAGATATAAGCGCCGCCGCCGTCTGTGCCGGCAATAAGTAATTCATTATGCAAGAGAACGCTTGTTATGTTGGTGTTTGTAAAGCCTGAGGCTGTTGCTGTCCAACTTTCGGCATTATCAGAAGAAACAAAAACACCGGCATCGGTGCCGGCAATTAAAAGCGTATTGTTGACGGCTAATGAGCGAATCTTTTTTGAAGTCAGTCCGTTGTTTTTTTCAATCCAGCTTTCTCCGTTATCATCAGAGCGGTAAACTCCGGCGACATCGCCTCCGGCGAAGATATATTGTCCTTTTATGGCAAGACTGCGGAAATCTGTGCTGCTGGTTAAACCGTTATTTTGTTGAGTCCAGCTGGCGCCATTATCAGTTGTTTTGTAAACACCCAAGTAAGAGCCGACAAATATATTTCCGGCTGCGTCGGAAACGCAATACGCATAATTATTTAATGTTTCCTGAAGAAGTCCATTGTTGATAGCGCTCCAGTTAAGTCCATTGTTTGTCGAAACATAGGCGCCGCCGTCGAAAGCTGCCGCAAAAATCCTATCGCCAGAAACTGCTAAACCTCTAATATAAGAATGATACAATCCGGTATTTACTGTTGTCCAAGTGTCAGTCAAGCTGGAGATTTTAAAAAGCCCCTTGTCTGTTGAAGCGAAAATTACATTGTTTTTATATTGTAAGCAACGAATATTCAAGCTTTTGAAACCTTCTTTGTTTTCGTTCCAGTTCGAGCCGTTATCAGTAGAGTAAAATGCACCGCCGCCTTCGGTGCCGGCAATAATGAAACCAGCCGTTGCAAGCAGGCAGCTAATTTTGTTGTTGGTTAAGCCATTGTTAATAGCGCTCCAAGTCGCGCCGTTATCGTCGGATTTAAAAACGCCGTTTCCGGTAGTTCCGGCATAAATCGTTGTACTGTTGTGAGAGAAACAAGTAACGCGATTTGAAGTAAGTCCGTTATTCGAAGCGCTCCAAGTCGCGCCGTTATCATCAGAGATAAAAGCCCCTCCGCCGTTAGTTCCAGCAAATAATCGTCCGTTAATGAACATAATGGCAGATACGGTTTTAGTTGTCAGACCTGTATTTGATTCAAACCATGAATTTCCATTGTCGGTAGAAATAAAAACCCCCCCGCCGTTAGTTCCAGCGAGTAGTAAGCTTCCATTTGTTGCGAGTGATAAAATATTTTTTGTTGTAATACCGTTATTGGATTCACACCAACTTTCGCCTTTGTTGCTTGAGATAAAAATTCCGCCGGCTTTGGTTCCAATTGCTATATGAGTGTTCGAAACAGCCATACATTGTATAATATTGTTTGTGAAACCAGAGTTGGACTGCTTCCATGTAATTCCGTTGTCCGAAGAAGAAAAGAAGCCAGCGTTTGCAGTGCCGGCATAGATGTTATCATCATCGGCAGCGATGGCGTAGGTAAAGAAGCCGTGATACTGCTGAGTCCATATGTCTTTGGAATGACAGTAAAATGCTGATAAAAAGATAGCCGCAGCTATGAATAGTGTTTTCATAAGTCGCTCTTGGATATAGTAAATACAGACTTTATTCAAGGATAATGAACTTATTATTCAGTAAAGGCGAAACATAAGTCCCAATTACTAATATAATAAATTAATGGATATGAAAATAAAATATTTAATGCATTTTACTCCACCCTGACATACGCTGCCCGTTCCATATCCTCCAATGTTTTCAGCAATTTCGGCGGTTTCAGGTATTCAGCAAGGAACTTGTAGATTTTCAATCGTATTTGACGAGCGTTTTTGATGTCGATTCGGTCGAAGGAATGCCCTCCGGGCGCATCTTTGAATATTTCGTAATCAAATTTCTTGTTTGCGGCTTTAAGCGCTTGGATTAGATGCTCGACTTCGATGGAATATACGTCGTCGTCATTTGTATTAGTGTGAATCAGCAGCGGTGTTTGAAGTTTTTCTGCATTCCAAACGGGAGAGCGTCGTTTATATTCTTCTGTATCTTCGAGAACTGTCTTGCCTAAATGATAGCTGGCGGAAAAGCCGTCCTGATAATTCTCGCCGTGTATGCCGATACGCATAATCAGGTCCGAAACAGGCACTCCGGCGAATGCTACGGCATAATCATCCGGATAATTGAAAATATTCATCAGTGTGATTAACCCGCCGTGGCTCCAACCAATAATACCAACGCGGTTCTTGTCGATGAAGCTGTAGTTTTCGACCATGTAATCACGAGCTGCATGGCAGTCTTCGACTTCCAAGCCGCCATAGTCGATGTTCTTCCAGTAGTCTTCGCCATAGCCGCTGCTGCCGCGGTATTCTGGTGCAACAACTACATATCCCTGAGCAATTAGTTCTCTAACGATGTGGTAGTACCATGTATCGAAATTCGAATGAAATCCGCCGTGAGCAAATACAATCAACGGATGCTTTTTGCCGAAATCGAGTTTCTTGGGAATAAACACATAGCTGTAAAATTTCAGCGGATTGAGCGCGCCCATCTGCTTGGGATTCTTCGGGTTAGCCTTCGGCGGACCGACAATGAACACTTTATCGATGTTGCAGACGTCGCCTACGCGGTCGTACCAAAGGACATCGTCGGCTTTTTTCTTTAACTCGTCGAAGCGGTGGTCAAACTTTTCCATCTGCCGCTCGAATAACGCCGAAAGTGAATCGGCAGCCTTAGCCGATGCGAATGCTGAAAAGAGCAGAGCTATTATGATTAATTGTTTTTTCATGGTAATTCCTTTGAAAATGATGCAATTGATTAATCAATATTTGTGCCGGAAAATTTTTTTTGAGGCCCCTGAAAATACA
>CAYLSY010000249.1:0-4208 GCA_964386275.1 uncultured Hyphomicrobiales bacterium | reverse complement strand
AGGTTGAATTATTTAGGTTGAATTATTTAGGTTGAATTATTAATATTAATTTGAAAACAAATTGTTATATTGCCGGAAATCAGGCTGCAAAGAATGTTGAAATTACTTTATACGGCGAAAAATACATAATAGATGTTGAAAGAAATCAATCGATTCTGGATGCAGCTATAGCAGCAGGTCTGCAGCCACCGTTCAATTGCAGGGAAGGCGCTTGCGGGGCTTGTCGCGCATTGTTGCTTGCCGGTGAAACAACGATGGATAACGATAATGCGCTATCCGGAACCGAAATCGAAAGCGGTATAGTGTTGACTTGTCAGGCAAAGCCAGTAAGTTCAAATATCAAAATAAAATACGACGTGTGAAATAATAAAAAATTTAATAAATTAAGTGTATGGTATTCTAATGGAATTTCAAACAAAAACCGAAGGAAAAGTCCTTGTCATTAAACCACTTGTAAAGAAAATTACAAGTTTAAACTCAGGCGAGTTTCGCGACGACGTCCAAAAAATGATTGACGGCGGCTCAACAAATATTATAATCAATATGTCCTCCGTCGAATATATGGACAGTAGCGGGCTAGGCTCTATTGCAACCATTTTCAAGTATCTCGAAGACAAGGCGAAATTACGCTCGGTTAGTTATCGTATGGCGCTTTGTTCTCTCCAAACGAGCGTCGTTTCTATTTATTCCATATTCCATATGGCTGCTTTTATACCTTATTACGGCGATGAAGCCGAAGCGCTGAACACATTTTAATTCAAGAATTGCGCTATGAATGATTATATTATCCGAAGCGAACCTCAATATGACGAAACAGGCAGTTATATTGTGATTTCGCCTGCAGTCGAAGGCTGCGACGAAACCGATAATATACTTTTTTCGCTCAAAGCGGTGCAAATAATCGACGATATCAGATTGGCAAACAAAATTCCGCTTGAATTCAAAGTTCGTATTTCAACCGTTGGCGGAACCAAGAATGGACGAATGTTTACGATGCTCTTTGATAACATCGTTGAAGACGGCGATCGGTTGCTTTATGCGGGCGATTTTTCGTTACTTGTTGATTCGCATACGCTTTTCTTCTTGATGGGCGCTCGAATTGATTATATTGAATCAGAAGAAAGAAACGGTTTTATTTTCGATACGAATTTTAAAACCGAAGTATTCGAAATTCCTGATTATTTATCAAATAATTAAATATCTATAATAAAATGAAAGGATTAGCTATGATACACACACTGCCCGAACTTCCTTTTGCAAAGGATGCGCTAAAGCCTATTATTTCCGAAGAAGCCTTTGATTACCATCACGGCAAGCATCATGCCGCATACGTCAACAATCTTAACGGCTTGATTCCCGGCACCGAGTTCGAAAATTTATCTCTCGAAGAGATTATAAAAAAATCTCAAGGCGGTATTTTCAATAATTCTGCCCAAGTATGGAATCATACATTCTTTTGGAATTGCCTTTCGCCCAATGGCGGAGGAAAACCAAGCGGCGCGCTGCTCGATGCTATTGAAAAGAGCTTCGGTTCTTTTGACGAATTCAAGGCACAATTTTCCAAGGCTGCAGCAACTTTATTCGGCTCCGGTTGGACTTGGCTCACAAAGAATCCCGACGGTAAGCTCGAAATTCTTCAGCTTTCAAATGCCGGAACACCATTGACTACCGACAAGAAACCATTGCTGACGCTCGACGTTTGGGAACATGCTTACTATATAGATTACCGGAACGCTCGCCCGCAATTTATTGAAAAATTCTGGGATATCGTAAATTGGGACTTTGCAAAAAGCCAGTTATAATTTTAAAAAATATTCGGAGCTGCCTTATTAATTAATTTTAACGGCAGCTTCGATTTTTTGTTTTCCTCTTCCATCTTACCTTACTTTTTATTATATTTATTAAATGTGATATTTTGTCATTTGAGGTTAATATGATTAAATCGATTGATGACACAAGTTTTGAATCAAAACGAGTATTAATACGCGTGGATTTTAATGTTCCTCTTACCGATGAGTTTAAAGTAGCGGACGATACAAGAATAATCGAATCGCTACAGACAATCGATAAAATTCTTGATGATGGTGGTATTCCTGTGTTGATGTCTCATCTAGGCAGGCCCAAAGGCGAAAAGAACATGAAATTTTCGCTGAAACCGGTAGCGGATTATTTAATTAATAAGCTGGGTTATAAGGTTTTATTTGCCGAAGATTGCATTGGAGATATTCCAAAGGATGCCATCAAAAAAGCGATTCCGGGTGAAGTCGTGTTGCTCGAAAACCTTCGTTTTTATAAAGAAGAAGAGAAAAATTCCGTTGAATTTGCTTCGAAACTGGCTGAACTTGGCGATTGTTACGTCAATGACGCTTTTGGCACTGCGCATAGGGCGCATGCAAGCACTCATGCGCTTGCTTTAATGTTTACCGAGCGCTTTGCCGGTTATTTGATGCTTAAAGAAATTAAATATCTCGGCACAGCATTAAAAAATCCGAAAAAACCATATGTTGCTGTTCTTGGAGGAGTGAAAATATCTGGGAAAATTGACGTAATTCGAAATTTATTTGAGCAATGCAACACCATCCTTATCGGTGGCGGAATGGCATATACATTTTTCAAATCATTGGGTTACGAAATCGGTGACTCAATCGTCGAAAACGACAAAGTAGAGCTGGCGTCTCAATTATTAATCGAAGCTGAAAGCAAAGGTGTTAATCTATTACTTCCGTCGGATGTATTAGCGGCTGATTCATTTTCGAATGACGCCAATCGTAAGTTAATGGCATGCAACGAGATAAAACAAGGATGGCAAGGATTGGACATTGGCGATAATACTATCGTAAGATATTCGAATATCATCAAGTCCGCTAAAACTGTTGTTTGGAACGGTCCTATGGGGGTTTTCGAGTTCGATAATTTTTCCAACGGAACGGCGCGTATAGCCGAAGCCCTTGCCGAAGCTACTGTCAATGGCGCAATAACAGTTGTTGGCGGCGGCGATTCGGCTTCTGCGGCTCATAAGCTCGGATTTAGCGATAAAGTGTCTCATATTTCGACCGGCGGCGGCGCATCTCTTGAGTATCTTGAGGGTAAGGAGTTGCCTGGGATTAAAGCGCTTGAGTTATAAATGCGTTTGTTTAAAGATAAAGTAAGGTTGAAAGCGTTTTTCGCGCTAGCGTGGATAGCTTGTGCTATTTCCGCTATTTGGATTGGTTACGATTTTTCAATTAAGAATATTGGTTATAGCCCATCTCAATCTATTGCTTTTTCTCATAAAACTCATTGCAATAAATTTAATATTAAATGTTTATATTGTCATTCTGATGCAGAAGTTACTAGTTTTGTCACAGTTCCTTCAGTTCAGACTTGCATGTCATGTCATTTGGGCTTAAACACTAAGAAGGAATTAACTAAGTCTCTAATAGAATTATGGGATAGCTCTCACTATCAAGTATGGAATAGAGTGTATAGGTTGCCTGACTATGTTAAGTTTAATCATTTCAGTCATTTGCAAGCTAATATCGATTGTTCGTCTTGTCATGGATATGTTGATACTTTAGATAATATGGTTCAATATACTGATTTATCAATGAGTTGGTGTTTGAGTTGCCATCGCGGAATTGATGACAATATGGTTCCATCTCGTGATATTTCAGGAATATTCTCAAATGAAGATAACAAATCAATATTAGAAATTAATACAACAAAAGAAAGTATTATTAAACCAGCATTTGGTATGTGGAATTATTTTGTTCAAAAGAGTAATTTATCAGAAGTACCAGCTATAAAAACAAATTTAAGAGGACCAGAATATTGTAGTAGCTGTCATCATTAGAGTGTTTTAATGGATAGACGTAACTTTTTAAAAATAATAGGAGTTGGCGCTGGAACAACCTACTTTACAGCCTGCCGAAGAAATAATCAAAGTATTGTTTCCTCGATTAGCATGCCCGAACGCCTTGCGCATTCAGAACCATTATATTATTCAAGTGTTTATACGATTAGAAACATAGCTTATCCAATTATAATCAAGACAGTAGAAGGAAGGCCAATAAAGGTTGATGGTAATCCGCTTCATCCGATAAGTCGTGGTAAATCAGATAAATACGTTCAAGCATCGTTATATGATTTATACAATCCAGAACGTTTCAGGCAACCTACGATAAATGGTAGAAATGCCTCGTTGCAAGAGTGCATGAAAGCAGTTCTCG
>CAYLSY010000248.1:0-4208 GCA_964386275.1 uncultured Hyphomicrobiales bacterium | reverse complement strand
AGTTTATCGCCAAGCAAATTTACTATTTTATAATTAATTTCAGCATCAGTTGGTAAATTAAGTCGTAAATTCAATGAATTCTCATCGTTGCTCTCAACTATTTTTATTTCATTGGTTTCTGTATCGCAAGTAAGGTAATCTGACGTTTCGCGCGTAAGTTTTTTCCATCGGTAAAACCATAAGTAATCACAAGTTGGTAGGCATCTTGTAACAGAATAATATCCGGGAGGTACTTTGCTGAAATCAGGATACTCAACTCCGTTGCAATCGTTCATTGACATAATACTATCAATTGGTATAATTGTAATTTCATTGTCTATATTGCATACTTTATATTTTTGATAGCAGCAATCCATACCAATGCATTCTAAGCGAACTTTGAACAAAGGCTCGTTAATCGGAAAGAGATAACCTTCGGGGTATGGATATAGCATTTTATCGTAGAAAAATGAAGACCAGCATGAGGAGATGATAGCTTGATAGGAAAATTGACAACTATCTGCGGATGGAGGAAAATGATTAACGAAAATGTATGTTAAACACTCTTGAATAATATCTGCATCGCTCATATCGCAGCCATAGACGTATACTTTCCATATACACACATCGACTCTATCATCAGAGCATCTCCTATAGTCATAAAATGCCACAAGTTTACACTCCGGTCCAACAGTAATAAAATCAATAGCAGCTTCCCATGGCACGGTGCATTCATCGCCTTCTTTCATGCACTCTTTGCCGCCAGAATAAACGTTTGTCCGTGCAAAAAGCCCTATTGTCATTACGAGAATAGTAAATACAAAGGCTTTTAAACAGCTTCCTTTTTTTAGTAGGGTTTTAGCCCCCCACCGTTGCTAACTCATTGCATTTCATGGCATTTTGCTTGCCTTTGATAGATTGTTTCATAGAACTACTCCTTAAAATGTTAATTAAACATGAACCGCATTTGCGCGGCAAATATTTTATTCATCGCTGAATATTATGTGCCAGACTACATTTTTCGGATATAGCAAAAAATTTCGATATTTAAATTGTAACATAACATTAATATACAAAAAATTCAAATAATAAATATTTTAAATTAATCTATATTCCAATAAAGGAATATGGTTTTCGTTTATATCATAAATAATTTAGTTGTGGCTAATATTATCATTGGAAGTGAAACATGAATAGAATTATACAATTAGCAATTTTACTTGGATTAACTTTTATTTCATCTGTTACAGCTCAAAACGAGGCAGCCGCTTCGGGCAAGGGCAGCATATCCGGCCGAGTAGTGGATGCCTCGTCGAAATCTCCATTGGTCCGAATAACCGTAAGGCTCGAAGGAACGGATATTGGCACTTACACAGACCAACAAGGTAGATTCAAGCTACAGGAAGTCGATTACGGTTTCTATGCCGTGAAATTCAGCGGCGTCGGCTATCAAACCTATACTCAATCGAATGTTGTTGTAAATTCAGCAAATCCTGCTTTGCTTGAAGTCGAACTCGTTGCAAAGCCTGTCGAAGCAGCCGGTGTCGAAGTCAGGGCAAGCTATTTCGGCACAATTATTGAAAGTGTTACCAGCACTCAAATCCTTACGGCGGAGGAAATCCGTCGCGCCCCCGGCGTCCAAGAAGATGTGATTCGGGCAACAGCGCTTTTGCCTGGCGTCGGAGTAACACAAGCTGGACGGAATGACCTCGTCGTTCGCGGCGGTGCGCCATTCGAGAATCTGTTTATTGTCGACAACATAGAAGTGCCGAATATCAACCATTTCGGCTCGCAGGGTTCTAGCGGCGGGCCGCTATCAATAATCAACATTGATTATGTAAAGGATGTTACATTTTCAGCTGGAGGTTTCGGCGCAAAATTTGGCGATAAAACATCTTCGATGACAAATATAACGCTCCGAAACGGCAACAGCGAAAAAATTGAAGGTAAAGCAACCCTTTCTGCAACAGGTTTTGCATTGAATCTCGAAAGCCCAATTTCTGCGGATGGTTCGTTATGGTTCAGCGCGCGGCGCAGCTATCTTGATTTGATTTTCAAAGCTGCCGGATTTGGCTTTATTCCTCAGTATTGGGACTTACAAAGCAAGCTGAATTATAAAATTAATGACAACAATAGACTTTCATTTCTCGCAATCGGTGCGCTGGACGATGTTACGCTTAACAACAGCAGCGAAGACAACAGATATACCAACAGCCGTGTTGCAATCCCAAATCAAAAACAATATTTTTCCGGTTTGACTTGGCAAAACCTGTTTGCCGACGGATATTTCGAGATTACGCTCGGCGAGACCTACACTAATTATTCGATATTCCAAAACGATTCGAATTTAGTCGAAGTATTCAAGAATAAATCGAAAGAGCAGGAAATGATTTTGCGGTCGGATTTATATTGGAAGCCGGCGCAAAGCATAGAGCTGCTTTTTGGAAATCAGGTAAAATACGCACACAACTTGAGTTATGATGTCATTATCCCGGGTTATCTGCGAACCGACGAGAACGGACAGTTGCATGATTTGCGTGTCGATACATCATTTACGGCATACAAGAATTCTACTTACGCAAGCATTACCTCGACAATTGGAAATTTGAAACTTACTCTCGGCGGTCGTCTCGATTATTTTAATTTTACATCGAAGTCTTTGTTTGTTTCGCCTCGTATGTCGTTGGTATTTCAGCTCAATCCGGTTTCGGCTTTCAACTTCAGCGCCGGAAGGTATTATCAGTCGCCTTCCTATGTCTGGATTGTCGGCGGTAATGCAGGCAAACTCAATCCGATTAAAGCCGACCAAATCGTGTTTGGATATGACCATACGCCTTTCGACGACCTAAAAGTCCAGCTCGAAGTATTCTACAAATGGTATAGTGACTATCCAGCGCGTGAATTTCGACCACAAGCTGTGCTAGCGCCGTCGGGTTTCGACGATATTACAAACGATATACCATTCGGGCTGGAGCCGCTGCTCAGCTCCGGCACGGGGTTTTCACGTGGCGTCGAACTTTTCATTCAAAAAAAACTTAGCGCTATTCCGCTTTACGGCTTGTTTAGCCTGTCGATTAGTGAAAGCCGGTTCAAATCGCTTGACGGCATAGAGCGTGCCGGCGCTTTCGATACACGCGTTATTGCAAACTTGTCAGTTGGTTACCGCTTTGATTCAGAATGGGAAGCCTCGACAAAATTCCGCATGGCTACAGGTTTGCCGACAACACCTTACAATGTCGACGGTACGCTCAATTTCAGCCAATATAATGCCGGCGAGCGGCTGCCACTTTTTCATGCGCTCGACTTAAGAGTCGATAAACGGTGGAATTTCACCGGGTTTGCGCTGGTTACCTATATCGACATTCAAAATATTTACGGCAGGAAAAATGTTAATGGCACAAAATGGAATCAACGCGAACAAAAAATGGAATACCAGGAATCCATCGGCATTTTGCCGAGTATCGGTATTATAGCGGAAATATGATTGTTAGAATTACTGTTTGAAATTTGGAAAAAATGTGTTAAATTTGTTTTCTTTATTCAATCCGGAGAGGTGCGAGAGTGGTTGAATCGGGCGGTCTCGAAAACCGTTGAAGGGGCGACCCTTCCGTGGGTTCGAATCCCACCTTCTCCGCAAAACAACACAAAAAAAGGGGCATCATCCATTTGACGCCCCTTTTATAGCATTAGCTCACTTTTGCTCTAATTATTCTTTGCTCAAATTATTCTAAATTATTCTTCAGGTGGACCGTCCAGTGGCGGCTGCATATCCATAAAACCTTGGTCTGGTCCGCCTTCGCGATCCCCTCTTTTGCCGTCTCTCATCCCTTTTCCCTTTTTAAAGAGGATTTTCTGGAGCTCTTTCGGGAAATCATTTTCGAAAATCAAGAATTTGGCATATTCTTTTTCCGAAAGAATCGACTTCATATCGTTGATTTTCGCTTGAATCAAATCGAACATTTCGTTTTGCAATTGGAGGAATTTTTTTGTCAATTCTTTCAACTTGTCGGAGGAGTTTTTACGCAATTCGAGTTTGATTTCATCAGACAACTCGTCTAATTCTCTGCGTTTTTCATCAATTTTCTTTTCGTAGGTCGAGTATTTTGCCAAGAATTTGTCGGTAGTGGCGTCGTCGAGTTCGAGTATTTCGAGCAGTTTGATTTTCTTCATTTGGTCAACACGCTCTTTTGCTTTATGTGCTGGTTGAGCTTGCAAAATTGCGCCAAAGG
>CAYLSY010000247.1:0-4249 GCA_964386275.1 uncultured Hyphomicrobiales bacterium | reverse complement strand
GATAAAGTCGTTAATTTTAAATTTAAATACAAATTCCTAATTTAACAAAACCATATTATATTTTGTGTATCTTTTGTTTTTAAAAATCTCAGGAAAACGCAATGCAAAGGATTTTCAATTACGATTCAATCGAGTTCAAAGGCGAGCAGAAAGTTGAAAAGCCCGTCTTGAGGCTTTTCTCGTTTGCCGATGGCGAAACTAGCGAAATAGAACTGAATAATATCGGAGAACTTATTTATCCGTTGCCCAAAAACCACTCTGTGTGGCTAAACATAAGCGGATTGCACGACATCAAGCTTTTAGGCGAATTAGGGCAAAAGTTTTCGATTCATCCTTTAATTATCGAAGATATTGCCAACACTGAGCATCATCCCAAAATCGAATTGTTCGATGATTATTTCTTTATGGAATTAAAGCATATTATATTTAAAGAAAGTGAGCTCGAAGTCGATTCCGAACAAATAAGCCTATTGCTCGGAAAAGGTTATGTCATTACGTTTCTTGAAAAGGAATCGGATATATTCGATAAAGTCATCGATAGAATCAAAAGCGGCGTATTACCGTCAAACAAGCACGATGCAAGCTTTCTGCATTACCTGCTGGTCGATGCCGTTGTCGATTCATATTATAAAATTATTGAGCAATTGGATGACGATATTGAGCTGCTCGAGGAAGAGTTAATAGAGAAACCCCGCCAATGGCTGCTGCACAAGATTCACAAGCTGCGTAGGGCAATTATTTTCCTAAGGAAATCGATTGTGCCGCTTCGCGAAATCATCCGCAAGCTTGATATGCTCGAGCATAACTATTTGGGAGAGAAGAACAGGGTATATATCAAGGATTTGTATGACCATACGGTTCATGTGGTCGAATCGCTCGAAACCATGCGCGAGACATTGTCGGTTTATTCTGATATTTACCTGTCGAGCGCCAGCAATCGAATGAACGAAATTATGAAAGTGCTGACGATTATATCGACGATTTTCATACCGCTTACGTTTATAGCGGGTGTTTACGGTATGAATTTCCATTTTATGCCTGAGCTGGAGTGGGTTTGGGGCTATCCTCTGATATTATTTGTCATGACAATAACCGGATTATCAATGATTTTATATTTTAAGCGGAAAAAATGGTTTTAAAAGAATTGTGATGAAATTTTCATTATTTTTGTTTTTTATAATAAAAAGTATTTAGAAATGTCTATTGAACATACTACCAATGTTAAAAATAGGAGAGTAATATGAAATCAAATTTTAACTTTCTTGCATTTATCCTTTCAGTAATAATCGGAAGCGCTGTCGTTATAGGGTTTTCGTGGATAATGGGTATGTATTACGAAGAGCCGCTGTTTCCGATATTATCTATGATTTCCGGCTTTGCAGCTACAGGTTTTATTATAGGTATAATTTCGAAAGACGTTACAATCGCCGAACCTGGGTTAGGTTCAATTTTAGTTGCAGGTATTTCTTATTTTGTGATAACATCATTGGATTTGCCCGGCTTTGAAATACTAACCGATACAGACTGGCTGATAGTTTTACTCAATTCCGTAATATTTACATTCATTGGCGCCTGGCTCGGCGAGAAACTTCAACACGGCGACCTTGCCGCGGCTGCCGCAGACTCAAAAATCGACGGAGGCTGGATAGTGGCAGGCGCATTATTAAGCGTTTTCATTTCACTGATTTTATTAAACATATCCGTGATGATATTTGGTCCAACGCCATCAAAATTTTTCATTCCATTCTTTATAGCAATGCTTGTTTCAGGCTTTTTCAACGCATTGCGCTCGCCGGGGAAAACTATTATTGAATCGGCAATTGCAGGCATCATTGCATTCACCGTATTAATTGATATAATTAGAGTTGCCGTTGCCGAAGGCGATGATGTGCCAATTGAAATAATTGCCGGAGGAATAGCTGCAGCTTTAATTTTCTCCTATATCGGCGGTTATATCGGCGAAGAAGTCCAAAGTATGAAATCAAAACAATAAATTAAAACAATATGTGTGGAATAGTTGGTTACATCGGAAACCGCAAGGCTTCAAACTTGTTAATTAATGGCATCAAACGCCTCGAATATCGAGGATATGATTCTGCCGGAATTGCCCTTTTCAATGATGGTAAAATCGATATTATAAAAAAAGCTGGCGAAGTCAGCCAGCTCGAACAACTGGTTGACCATTCGAAATACGAATCAACTGTCGGCATCGCTCATACCCGTTGGGCAACACACGGCGAACCGACAGATATAAATGCACATCCGCATACGGATTCGACCGGCAAAATCGCTATTATTCATAACGGTATCATCGAAAACTATGCTTCGATTAAGCAAGGCTTGCTCGATTTGGGTTATAGCTTCAAAACTCAGACCGATACTGAAGTTTTGGCGGTTCTAATAGGCGCTTATTATGATAAATGCAAGAGCATTGAAGAATCTGTGCGGTTGGCGCTTAACGAAATCACTGGCACTTTTGGTATTGCCGTTATTTCGGAATATGAACCGGACTTGCTGATTGGCGCGCGCCGCGGCAGCCCCATGCTATTCGGTATCGGCGAAAACGAATACATTGTTGCTTCGGATGCTGCAGCTATTATTCAGCATACACGTCAGGTAATCTACCTTTCGGACGACGAAATGGTTATAGCCAACAGAAATTGCTTCCAAACTAAGACCATTCGTAATGAAACGACCCAGAGGACCATCCATAACATTCATTTTAACCTCGAACAAATAGAAAAAGGCGGCTTCGAACATTTCATGCTCAAGGAAATCCACGAGCAGCCGCGCACTTTCCATGAAGCTATTCGCGGACGGTTGCTAACATCGGAAGGCAACGTAAAACTTGGCGGTTTGTTGCCTGTTCGAGAGGATTTGCGCAACGTCAAGCGAATCATTTTTACTGCATGCGGCACATCATGGCACTCGGCTCAGGTTGGCGAGTATATCATCGAAAATCTTTGCCGTGTACCGGTCGAAGTCGAATATGCTTCCGAGTTTCGTTACCGTAACCCTGTGATTGACAACGGCGATTTCCTCTTTGCAATCTCGCAAAGCGGCGAAACTGCCGATACATTAGCCGCTGTTCAGGAAGCAAAGCAAAAAGGCGCCCGCGCACTCGGCATAGTCAATGCCGTAGGCAGTTCGATTGCCCGCGAGACCGAAGCTGGAATTTATATTCATGCAGGTCCGGAAATCGGCGTCGCTTCGACTAAAGCGTTTACTTCGCAGCTTGCTGTGCTTAGCCTATTTGCTCTCTATTTGGGAAGAATGAAAGGTATTTCGAAGCCGCAGGGCATTCGGATTGCCAAGGCGCTTGCCGAAATTCCCGCTCAAATACAGTCAATATTGGATAATTCTGCTCATGTTCAAGCAATTGCAAAGGAGTTTTGCCATGCGAAGAATTTCCTTTATCTTGGCAGAGGTTATAACTTCCCGATAGCTTTGGAAGGTGCGCTGAAGTTGAAGGAAATTTCATACATTCATGCCGAAGGCTATCCTGCCGCCGAGATGAAGCATGGTCCCATCGCGCTTATCGACGAAAATATGCCTGTTGTTTTCATTGCGACCCAAGACGAAATCTACGAAAAAGTCATTTCAAACATCGAAGAAGTCAGAACCCGCAAAGGTAAAATCATTGCCATTGCCACCGAAGGCGACGAACAAATTAAAAAACACGCCGAACATATTATATACATACCCGAAACCATACCTATGCTGACACCTACGCTAGCTGTTGTGCCGTTGCAGCTGCTGGCTTACTATATTGCCGTTGAAATTGGCTGCAATGTTGATAAGCCGCGTAATTTGGCAAAAAGCGTTACTGTGGAATAGAGGTAACTGTCTCGAATGCTAAAAAAAAAGCATGATTATTAATGCAATACAAAGCGGTAGATTTCCTTTATATAAAGCTACTTACAAGGAAGTCATATTCTTCGCTGCGTTTCTAAATGACACTTTTTTCGGACAGCCTCGTCAAGAAAATTTCATCCTCTTGCTCATGAAAAAAAAAATGAGCAGGAGTTTTTTAATAATTCCTCTAAAAACGACAAAAATGTAAAAGAATGTTCTAAAATTGTTTTTTATTATCGACAATAATGTCGAATGATTTTTTTTTACTATGTGATATTCCTTGATTTTTTTATATTTTCGAAGAATTGAAAATTGGCACGCCGCTTGAATTATCATTTTTTTGTTAATGTTTTGTTAAGAATTAAAAAAGATATACTTGTGGCAGATTAAACCA
>CAYLSY010000246.1:0-4286 GCA_964386275.1 uncultured Hyphomicrobiales bacterium | reverse complement strand
CGGAGCGAACCCGAGCGCGCTGCAAATTCAAATTTGCAGCGGCTGCGGAAATTTCCAACCTGTCGCCGCGAACGCTGGTCGCGGCTGCTGGATTCGAAATTTCGGGGGATTCCGACGCCTTAGCCTGATTCTCAGCTCTACGAGTCTGAAAGTAGTTTTTGTCGATATTTACAGAATCAATGTTCACTTTTGCTTCTTCATATATAATAATACTTGTTTTTTATTTTGTATGTTTTTTAGCTCGCTGCCAAGCAATTTAACCTTATTATCAAGTTTTTCTAGATGAAAATCTTCGTGTAGTTTAATTTTATTTAATGATTCGAGCCACCAAGGTTCGCGCTTGTTAATAAACTCTTTCCCTTCGCTGGATTCGAGCATTTGATTAAGTTCGGAAACAAGCTCTTTGCGCTTTGAATATAAAGCTTTCAATGTTGAAACCGAATTGCCGACCAAATTAAAATCGCTGCTGAAAACATCTGTAATTTTCAAACTTAAATTATAAATTTCCTCAACGGTATCTTTTACTGCACTTTGAAAATCAAAAACCCTATTTTTGTTTTCAAAATTCATTAAATTGCCTGTTTCATTCGTTGTTTAAATACATATTGACAATTCGAGCTATTTTCAAGGCAATCTCAGGCGGATATTGCTGGATTACTTCTTTTGTTTTCGAATCAATCAATTTTAAAATCATCTTGTTCGTGTCTTTGTCCAAGGAAAATTCAATCTTAAGCGATTCGTCTTCCAAAATTGAACTAAGCTTTTCACTTAAGTCCTTGAAATCGGTGATAGCAAGGTTTTCCTTGTATTTATCTTCATCCTTTTTTTCCTTGGATTTAATTTTTTCGGATAAAGCCGTAAAAATATCATTAAAGCGCTCTTGTTTGAGCGTCTTGCTTTGTTCGTTCAAGTTGGTCTGCACTTCATCGAAAGGCTGAACAGCTATTGACGATATATTTTGTATTGGAGTAACCACATCACTCTCCAACAATTATTCAAATTATGCAATTATTCAAATAACACAATGTTCATTTTTCAAACATAATAATTATGACGAAGAATAACTACTTGTATTTAATAATGAGGAATATTGTGTTTGAGCTTCCAAATAAACCTGCAACATGTTTTCGTATTCTTTTCTCAACGCTTGGGCTTGTTTTTCGATTCTTGTTTCTAACTCGGTTTTCCTATCTTCCTGCGAATCAATTTGTGTTGATAAAGAGTATTTGCGTGATTTAATTATGCCTTGAACGCTATTGCCGTTTTCGTCGGTATAGCCGGTAAAGCTTTTTATCGAATCATACAAGCGTTCAGCAAAACCGTAAGCGCTGGCGCTGTTGGTGCTGTCCTTGGCGGTTGTAAATAAAGCTGCGACTTTCAATCCGCCGCCGTCGCTTGTCAGAACGTCTTCCAATGTATCATAATCGCCGACGCTTAAAGTTCCAGTTGACGAAATCTTTATTCCTATTTCCGTCAAATACTTAGGAATTGTGTTTCCTTTGCTGTCGGCGCCGGAAGTCATTGCCTGAGACGACAATCCGCGAAGTGTATTATAGAGATTGCTAACCCCAGCCTCGTTTTTATAAACGGAATAATCAGATTTAATAAAATCCAACAAGTCGTTATAAGCTTTAAGAAGCGGAGTTATCAAGGTTTCGACAGCAGATGTATCTACTTTGTTCGAAAGAGTAACGGGTGTTTCGCCGGCATTGACTTTTTTTAGATTTAGTTTAATTCCTGGCATTACGTCATCTACTTCGTTTGAAGCATGCGTTACTGTTACGCCGTTGAGAACTATTTCGGAATTTAATTGCGTTTTATCAACAAGATTATAGCGGGCAGCGGTATCATCGGTATCGCTCGAAACCCTGTCGGTTATATTGCTAAACCCCAAGAAGTTGCTTAAAATACCGGTGCCGTTGTCATCAAAAACAATAGAGTTTTCCTCGCCGGTATCGGAGGAAATAAAAGTCAAGCGTCCAGTATTAGGAGTATCTTTTATATAAGAAGCGCTGATATCGAGGTCATCTCGAGCATTAATTGCATTAGCGATTGCCTTCATCGCTTCTTCGTTTGTCAACGGCGTCGAGCCGAAATTTACGGTTATCGTTTCTTCGTCCAAATCGGCATCGGCAGCATTGATTTTAAAAGAATAAGTGCCAGTCAATCCCGAATCGGCTGTTCTATCCAACTGCTTACTTATCAAAGTATCGCTCGAAGCAAGTCGGTTTACATTAACGGTTGTATATCCGGTTATCGAATTACTGTCGGCAGTTGCTGTAAGAATGTCATCATCCGATACTGATACTTTACGTGTAACAAATTTAGAATTTGCATTCGAAGCAGTGAAAGTATCGATTGCTGAGACAAGAGTATTAATCTTTGTATTAAGATTATTATAAAAAGTCTGTCTCGACTCCAATTCGGTTATTTTATCTGTAATAGCGTCGACTTTTGACTGCTGAGTTTGCTTGTACGATTCAACCAGCTTTTCGCTTTGAGTCATTTCGCTTGTCGAACTAGTCGAACTTGTCGAACTGGTAAGCGCCGTTGATAACAAATCAGCCATTATGACAGCTCCTGAAAGAAAAAATAAATAAAAAATCAATGAATAAGCAAGAATTTCAACTTGCAGCGGCTGCTTGTTCAAGGTTAAAAGCTTTAGCCCATGCGTCGCGCAATTCTCTAATGATATACAAAGCTTCGTCAAAATTCTTTTGGAATATGAGACGTTGACAATACTCGTATAATCTATATAACCGAGTAGACGTATCTTCATATTCGAAATTGAGAGCGCCCATCAGTTCAATCAGCACACGGCTCATTTTCTGAACATCTCTGCGTTTGCAAGAAACAATGAAAAGGTCGTACATCTTCAGAATCAGTTTTTCCTTGCTCCAGGAATAAACTTCTTGTTCAATATACGACGGCACTTTTCCATCTTTTGTGTTGCCGTATGCTTTCGAAGCTGCCATTTGTTGAGCTGCCGTTGCCATAACTTTCGTCTCCGATTACCAAATAAAAAAAAAGCATAGAAAGGCGAGGGGACATTGCCTCGCCTTTCAAAGAAATAAAAACGCAAACCAGAGCATGAAAACAGCAGCTTTAAGCTTAGATTGAATTTCAAATCAACCTTATGTTCTTAAGTTATTAGCTGAATAACTGCAAGAACGTTTGAGGTGTTTGATTTGCTTGCGACAGTGAAATCAACGATGATTGTTGCAAAAATTGAGCTTTAATCAATTCGAGCTGCTCGCTTGCAACGTCGGCATCTTCAATCCTTGAAATTGCCGCATTATAGTTTGTAATCTGCGATTTCAACAAGTCTTCTTGTGAATTCAATCTAACCTGAATACCGCCAACATACGAGGCTACTTTATTGACGTTATTCAGCGCTTCAGCCAAACTGGTCAGCGTTGTCGTTATCTGGTCTTCGCTGAAAATTCCTATGTCGAGTTTTCCGTCGACAATATTTCCGACTTCATTCAAACTTTCAAGGTTCAGACCCGATACGCCGGCAAAGTTCGATGTATTGCCGACGGTTGATGCAGTTGTAGCATTAAGGTCGAAGTTATTGGTTTGTTCTTTTGAACCGTCTTCCTTAATGCTGTAAGTGTTATAGTCGATGTTATAGGTTGTTAGGTCAATACCGATTGACAGAATGTCATTATTAGCATAGTAACCGATAACCCATGCGCCTGTGAAAGAGCCTTGCAGTAGCTGCTTGCCGCCGAACACGGTCGAATCAACAATAAATTGAATCTGTGTCGCTAGGCGATAAGCTCCTTTGGCAAGAGCAATTTTTTCATCCGAGCCTAAGGCACCGGAAGAAGCCGTTGCTGCTGCATCTTTAATTTGCGTCAGCAACGAATTAATGTTGTCAAGAGCATCCGATGCTATTGCAGTAGTGTTCAAGGCATCTCCTACTGAATTGAGAGCCGTTTTCAATGCGCCGTTACGCGCAGCTAATGCACGCGATGTGATGTAGCCGGCAACATCATCTGCTGCCGAATTAATTCTTTTTCCAGTAGATAAGCGCAATTGACGAAGCGCTATATTGTTGCTACTTGCTTGCAGAGCGTTATAAGCGTTCTCTGCAGGCGTGTTAGTGCGAATTCTGGATCCGCCCGAAATTGCAGTTGGCATATGTAACCTCCATGTAAGGTAATGTTTACTTCGGGCTTCCTGCCTGGTTTGTTTTTCCTACTAACTCAATTATCGACTTTTTATTATGCTTCTTTAGTAATTTTTTTTATTTTTTTTATTGAAAAAAAATAATATTAGAT
>CAYLSY010000245.1:0-4288 GCA_964386275.1 uncultured Hyphomicrobiales bacterium | reverse complement strand
TCTCATACATGCTTAGTAATCTCTTTACTGATAATTCAAGATATTCAGCATTGTTGTCAATCCCAATGTAATATCTATTTGAAATTTCTTTTGCAGCAACTCCGGTAGTGCCGCTGCCATTGAACGGATCCAAAATAATTGCATTTTCATTTGTCGAAGCAAAAATAATTCGTTTTAATAAATCCACAGGTTTCTGAGTGGGGTGTTTCCCGAATACTTTTTCATCAGGTTTAGGCGTATTAATCGCCCAAACCGAGCGCATTTGCTTCGTTTCGTTCTTAAATATATCTTCTTTAAATAAACCGTTTTTCATCAAATCATAATTGAAAATATGTCTGGCATTTTTATCTTTTCTTGCCCATATTATATTTTCATGGCTGGCGGCAAATACTGTTCTGCTCAAGTTTGGCGCCGCATTTGGTTTATACCATGTAATATCATTTAATATATGAAATTGCTGCTGCTGAAGAATAAAACCGCATTGATAAATTGAATGGTATGTTCCGCTTATCCATATTGTTCCTTCGGGCTTTAGTATCCTTTTGCATTGATTAATCCATGCCGAATGAAAAGCAAAATCCTGCTCAAGACCGTTACTCTTGTCCCAACTTCCTTTATTAACAGAGACCATTTTACCGGCATAACAAGTAACTCCGTCATTTGATAACATGTATGGCGGGTCGGCATATATCATATCAATGCTGTCGTCGGGGATTATTGCCAAAACGTCAAGTGAATTACCATGAATTAAATTAACATCCTCAGCAACATAATATATTTCAATGCCTTGTGAGGTTAATGCTTTCAATATATTCTTATATATGTCCAATATTCTATTCACTATTAATTAGTTTATGAATTATCTTTATAACCTATTTCCTCTTCACCGTATGCTTAATCTTGACCACCGCAAGATTAAGTTCGACTGTAGTTTCGGTTTCGTTTACCTTCAGGTCGTTTTCAATCAATTCCGAAAAGATTTGTCCGCTGCGGCGTGTCAATGACTTTTGTTTCTTTTCGTCGTCGGTTGAGCCGATTTCTTGGACAGCTCGAACAAATTCACGCAATTTAGTAAATGTTTCGATTATTGCAAGCGTCGTTTGCGTCGCCTGCGGACTTTTGAGTATCGTCGCCAGCATATACAAGCCCTTTTCGGTGAAAGCCTTAGGGTTGTGCGGCGAAAATCTTACTCGGTCGGGGTTGTGGAAATTTTCCACAACCTCTGCCTTCTCGCTGTCAGTCAGCTCGAAAATATACCCTTCGGGGAATTTATCAGGGTTATTGCGAACGGCTTTGTTTATGTCGCGCGTTTGCACGCCGTAGAGCGCTGCCAAATCGCTGTCAAGAATTACCTCCTTGCCGCGCAAACTGATGATTCTTTCTTCGACCGCTTCGAATTTTACGATATCCATTGATTTATTTTTAAATGTATAATAATCATATACTTATCGTAGCCGGTGGAAATTTTCCACCACCTTGTTGAATTTTTCTCACCCAGTGACCATAAGTCATCGGATGAGTTTATTCAAATATCTTTTCAAGAATTCAACAAAAAGAAAAATTTAAAACGCAGCACCATTTTTTATGCAATAAACCTTGTTCGGTACCGAAGAAGCCCAAGCATTTGGACCATTTCCATTGCAATAATAGAAATGTCCGGCAGAACAATTGCCACCATCACCACCGAAAGAATAATCACCACCTTTGCAATAATTAAAAGTACCGCTTGCTGTGCCATAAAGACCACCGAAAGCACACATCTTTGCGATACAATTAGTATATTTTCCGGAATATGTTGTAAATACTCGCATGGAAAAAGCTTTTATATCATTTGCAATTAAGTTACAATTGTTCATAACAGTACCCGGCAAGTTTGAATTCGGATAATATGCGCTTGGACTCTCGATACTACCACAATTAGGACCCGTTGAACAAGTACATTCAATAGTTAAATTCTCTATTCTGACATTATCGGCTGTTTGCATAAGAACACCGGTGTTAGCTCCATTAGATGTGCCGTAAATATATTGCGAAGAATAGTCAGTAGTAAGCCCCACGAGGTTTATAAACGGAGTATCCAATGTTAAAGCAGAAGTTTGCAGGTTATATCTGCCGGGCGGAACAATAACAGTTATAATTTTACTTGACGATGGACTCATTGTTTTGGCTTGAGCATAAGCCGCAAGCAATGCTGTGGCGTTTTGTGTGTCTGTATTGCCTTCTTCAAGCATTACATAGACATATTGCGATGCAATTTTAGCTGGACCATCGTCTTCTGTCGTAATTCTAAACCATGAGGGAGAAGACGGCGTTCCAGAATTATAATAAAACCCTGGATTGTTTTCAGTTTGATAGATAATTAAACCGGTTGCAGGCGAAGAAATGGCGCTTCTTTGGGTTAAATTCATACGTGGGACTAACATACCCTTGTTAGTCGAGCTTACATCGAGCATTGCAGATTCGTTAGGAGTTGCGCCAGTCGAGTTGATACCGACCGATTGAGCATTAACACTAAAATGCAACATAATTATAAGTTGCAGAGATAAAGCAAACAACTTTTTCATAGCTGAAAATCCTAAAAGTTAATTATGATTTGCCGAAAATCAAAATTAACATTAATAACGGATTTTGGCAAAAAAAAAGCTATTAACAAGTATAACTCATCCGATGACTTAAAGTCATCGGATGAGTAAAGAGAAATAGTATTAATCAAACGACTTAACAACCTTCGTAATGCGCTCGACAGCCCAATCGATATCTTCTTTGGTAACGACCAGCGGCGGCGCAAAACGAATAACGTGGTCATGTGTTTCCTTGCAAAGTATACCTTCTTCTTTCAGCTTTTCGCAGTAGGGACGAGCTTTGCCGTCGAGTTCCATGCCTATCCACATGCCTTTGCCGCGCACTTCGACTATATGCGGACTCGTGATTTTACGCAGCTGCTCAAGAAAATATGTGCCTAAATTCAGAGAATTTTCAATTAATTTTTCGTCTATCAACACATCGAGCGAAGCGCAGGCAACAGCCGCCGCCAACGGATTGCCACCGAATGTCGAACCATGGTCGCCGGGTTTGAAAACGCCGAGAACATCCTTGCTCGAAAGCACAGCCGATACTGGATAAAAGCCACCGCTGAGCGCCTTGCCGATAATTACCATGTCGGGGCGGACGCCTTCCCACTCGTGAGCAAAGAGCTTGCCGGTGCGTCCCAAGCCGGATTGAATTTCGTCGCAAATAAACAACAAATTGTTTTCTTTGCAGAGCTTTTCGGCTTCTTTCAAAAATCCGGCTGGTGGAACGATGATTCCGGCTTCGCCTTGAATCGGTTCGACCAAGAATGCGCAAGTGTTAGGATTGATTTTCGCTTTGAGCTGCTCTATGTTGCCATATTCGATAATCTCGAAACCGGGCGTCAATGGACCGAACCCGTCTTTGTACTGTTCGTCTGTCGAAAAGCTGACGATTGTAACGGTGCGGCCATGGAAATTATTGGCGCAGCAGATGATTTCCGCCTTGCCTTCGGGTATGCCCTTGACTTTGTAACCCCATTTGCGGGCTGCTTTGACGGCGGTTTCGACAGCTTCGGCGCCGGAGTTCATCGGCAGCGACATTTCGTAACCGGTCAATTTGTTCAATTTTTCGTATAAAAGCGGCAGTTGGTCGTTGCGGAATGCGCGGCTGGTCAGCGTTACTTTTTCAGCCTGCGTAACGAATGCCTTTAAAATCTTCGGATGGCAATGCCCTTGATTCACAGCGGAATAAGCCGCCAAACAGTCTAAATATTTATTGCCTTCGACGTCTTCGACCCAGCATCCTTTTGCCTTGTTGATGACGACGTCGAGCGGATGGTAATTGTGTGCGCCGTATTGGTCTTCGAGTTGGATAAATTCTTGTGTTTTCATGTTTCTTCCTTTGATAAAAAAAATGTTTAACTGCTATAAAATATTAATTAATATAGAATTGCAAGTTACGAAATATTTCGCTGATAAGCAATTATGGAGTTGTTTGGGTCAAAACCTTGTCTTTATTCACATCAATATATGAAGTGATGTATTATTTGCTTCTTCAACATACAATTCTATTCCTCGTAATTATATAAAAATAAGATTGTTACAGCATTTGTTGCAGAATTCGAGATTTTAGAGTATATTTACTATTCTTTACCCCAAAAAAGTATTACAGCAGAATTGTCAGAAATACCATATGTTTAATTGGAGAAAATTTAATAAGTATAACTCGTCAATATAATATGGTTGTAAAATAAGATACGGATAAATAAAATGAAGAA
>CAYLSY010000244.1:0-4305 GCA_964386275.1 uncultured Hyphomicrobiales bacterium | reverse complement strand
TATTTGGCAACATATTTGCAATATTTTCGTTTTTACTATTTTGCTCAATTAAATATTATTTTTGTATATATGAAATTTATGAAATTAATTTGGTCAATGAAAAATATCAAGCAAATTTCAATACTTTTTATTTTTTTTGCTTTCTTATCATCATGCTCAACGGTTGATGATGCTAAGCAAAGTCAAAAGAATCAAACGGTTACATCGAGTAAATATATACCTCCCAACCGAAGTATTAAAAATATTTATTTTGAGGGCGATTTGAATGTTGATTTAAATGGAGAAGCACAATCGGCTAGTTTCAAAATGAGCATTGCAGGCGAAGATTCGCTGCTGTTGACGATTTCAGGACCTTTTGGCATATCTGTTGGCAAGGCTTTTTCAACTCCGCAGAAAATTGTTTTTGCGAATGCCTTGACAGGTGATATTTATACCGGCTCGCCTACGAGAGAAAATCTTGAAAGAGCAATAAGTATTGCGCTATCGTTTAAGGATATTGTCAAATTGTTCAAAGCACAAACCATTGAGAACCCCGAGGAATATGTTCATTACAGCGTTTCCGAAGCAAATGCCTATGAATATCGAGGTTCCAATACTCATTTCGAAAGAATTATGACCAATGGTTCAGATTCGCTTATTCGGAGTTTTACCCGTTTGAATAAACAAAAGCAAGTTGTGTTGAATGTTGATTATCAGAACTATTCAAAGCATGACGGGATTGATTTTCCTGAAAAAATCATTCTCAATTTTCCGACACAAAATTCGCTTGTTGTCTTTAAGTTCAATGAAATCAAGGTAAACGGAGTATTTGACAAACCTTTTTCATTTTCAATAGGCAAAGGAACAAACATTATCAATCTTGATGAAAAGTAAATCAGGCAGAACGATATAATTTTAATACAAAAGAATTAATACTATATTTTGCAGGTTCAGTATCTCCATAGAACAACGAAAATCGCTCTAATGCTTGTATTAACAAGTATTTTATTTTTTTATAATTTCGACTGTTCAGCACAAATCTTGCAAGATTCAAATGTAATAAAATCACCAATGCAAAAAAAAATACCAGCTAATGATTCGATTAAAATGGTAAATATTTCGGCTGATAATGCGCTTGAATCAACAAAAAATTCATCGCAAAAGAAAATACAACACAGCGGTATCGACTCTATTGTTACTTTTCGAGCAACCGACAGCATTTCATTCTTCAATATGACGAAAACGTTACGTATGCGTGGTGATTCGCGTTTGTCTTATAAAAACTTTAATTTGGAAGCTGAGATTATTCAGCTTAATTTCAACGAAACATCGCTTAATGCGAGCGGAGCAGTCGATTCAACTGGTAAAACCCGCGGATACCCTAAGTTTTCCGACAAAGGCGATACTTATTTCGGCGAAAAGGTCGCATTTAATTTCAAGACCCAGCAAGGCTTGATTAATTTAGGAGAAACTCAACTTGGAGAAGGTTATTATTTTGGTGAGAAAATCAAAAGGGCTTCGGAAAATGAGTTTTTTATCCGTAACGGTTATTATACAACTTGCAACGAGCCGCATCCACACTACCATTTCGGTTCGCCCGAGATGAAAGTGATAGCGCAAGACCGCATTTTCCTCGACCCATTGGTCGTGGTTGTCGAAGATATGCCGGTTTTCATGCTTCCAGTCGGTTTGTTCTTTCCGAACAAAGGGGGCAGGCAATCCGGCTTGGTTGTGCCATCGTTTTTCTTCTCAAAAAGTCGAGGCGTTACGTTCGAAGACCTCGGTGTTTACTTGGCTTTGAGCGATTATTACGATACTCAAATATTGACCGATATTTATTCAAAAGGCGGATATACCCTGAAAAATAAAACGCGCTGGGTATTGAAGGACGAATTCTCGGGAAATTTGGAATTGCAATACGGCAAAACCCGCTTCGACCCAGATGATGATTATACGACTAATTGGAGCTTGGCTCTCAACCACGACCAATCGCTAACGCCCCAGTCAAGAGTAACTGCCAATCTGCGTTTTGCTTCTCAGGATTTTAATAAAAACACTTATAACGACATCAGCCAGCGTTTGACGCAAAGCATTACCTCGAATGCTCAATATTACGAGAATTTCGACAATGGCTCAAGCTTTTCGGCTTCCTATGGACGTAATCAAAACATAATCGACAATACTTATTCGCAAAATGGTAGAGTATCGTATTCAATTCCTCAGCTACAGCCGCTTAGAAAGCTTTTATCGAACGAAAGTTCGCTTCCTGATTGGCTTAAGGATATTGCTTTGTCATACGGTGTCAATGCATCATGGGTTGAAAACAAGAGCGCATTGACCGATTCGACGACAAGCATGAAAATCAATCGCGTTATATCGCATTCTCCGAGCATTTCTGTTTCACCGAAACTCGGCTATTTTACTATCACTCCTACGATTTCATTTTCCGCTAATAACTATTTTAGAAGGTTGAAAAGAACGTATAACAATGCCGATTCTACAGTTACAGACAGCTATGAATCCGGTTTTTTTACCGAATATAACTACGGCATTGGCGTTAACCTTTCGACAAGGTTGTTCGGGGTTTTCAAACCGAATATTTTCGGAATAAACGCTTTCAGACATACTTTCCAACCAACAATCGGTTATTCGTTTTCGCCGGATTTATCCTCATCATCACTTGGTTTTTACGATAGTTATTACGATGAAAAAAACAAAAGAAACGTTGTATATTCACGTTTTGAAGCCGACGGCGGCGGAATTGCCTCGCGCAGAAAATCGCAAATTATCACATATTCTTTGCTCAACAGCTTCGAGGCAAAAGTGGCTCAAAGCGATACTGCCGAAACAAATATTGAACTGCTCAGGCTCACGCTTGGCGGAAGCTACAATTTTATGGCTGATTCCCTCCGTTTCAGCGATATTTCAATGACTTACCGCACACCGTCAATCGGCGCTTTTTCATTCAGCGGCTCTGCCAGTTTTACTCTTTACGATGAAGCAAAAACACTTGATTCCGATGGAAATCCAACTTCTGCTTATCACAGAATCAATAATTTCCTGATAAGCGAAGGCAAAGGTTTGGCGCGGCTTACGAGTATCAGCTTACAAGCTTCGACATCGTTTAGCTCGGAAGGCATAAGCAGCGGAAATACTACCGGCACTCTGCAAACACAGGCTAATACTCATGATTCGGTCTCGCTCGGCGAAAGATTTATGATGAAAATGGAAAGCCAAGATACTGCTAATGATTTTTGGGGAGAACTATCGCCGGGTTGGTCTCGTTTTTCACCGCCGTGGAAAATCGGATTGGGACTGAATTTCAGCTATTCGCGTCCGACACTCAATGTAATTAACAGAACTCTCAATCTGAATATTACATTTTCCATTGAACTTACTCATTCTTGGCATATTGAAGGCAGAGGAGATTATGATTTCATCCACAAGGAACTTATGACGCCAAGTATTTCGCTTCGCAAGGATTTGCATTGCTTCCGATTGGATTTTCAATGGTATCCCATCGGCTATAGCCGCGGTTTTTACCTTAGATTCGGCATTAATTCGTCATTACTGCAAGACTTAAAATACGAAAAGAGGAATAGTCCTCTGTTACGCTAATTAATTTTGATATTTTCGTTTATGGACAACAACCAAAATATTGTTATTTATACCGATGGCGCCTGCAGCGGGAATCCCGGCGCCGGCGGATGGGCGGCTGTGTTGACTTTCGGCTCCCACCGAAAGGAAATCAGCGGCGGATTTAAAATTACAACTAATAATAGAATGGAGCTTACTGCCGTAATAGAAGCTCTAAAGCAAATAAAAACCGGAAATAAATATAAAATTAAGCTATATAGCGACTCTCGCTATATTGTGGACGCAGTCAACAAAGGATGGCTTACTCATTGGGAATTGATGAATTGGCGTCGCAAGCATGCCTTGATTCCGAATTCGGATTTGTGGAAGGAACTTAGTGAATTGATTCGTAATCTTGATGTTGAGTTTCACTGGGTCGAAGGACATGCTGGGAATGTCGAAAACGAACGCTGCGACTTGCTTTCCAAATCGGAAGCTTCACGCGATGACCTTCCGAGCGATACTTTCTATGAAGAGAACAAAGACAAACAAGGCACCTATCCAACGGATTTGTTTTAATAAGACTATGCTTTTTCTTCATATTTCATCTTGAATGCTCATGTATTTGATGAGTAAAATTATTTTGTAACTATTTGATTTTTTTTTCGTATTTAATAATTTATTTTTTAAAATATAAAGGAGTACTTAAATGCAAAAATTTTCCTTGCTGATTATTGTATCATTATTCTT
>CAYLSY010000243.1:0-4312 GCA_964386275.1 uncultured Hyphomicrobiales bacterium | reverse complement strand
CATATTTTCATTTAAGTCTTTAGGATAAATAATCTTACGTATGTTTCTCAAATGCTCCAGCTCCAATTCGCTCATCTTTACTCGCTGCCAATTATGCGATGACCTTATCAATACCCCAAAAACAAGTCCCAGTGCGCTGCTTTCTTGTTGATGCTGCTACTTTCTTCTTGCCTTTGATACCAGTCTCTGCCTAAAAAATCGCTCGCTTCGAGCTCGAGGCATTCTTGATACACTTTTTCGATTGCAGTTTTAAAGAATTCCTGCATCACTTCAGCAGTTTCCGACGAAAGAATTTCATTTATTCTCTTGCTTTTTTCCTCAGAAGGTTTTATATTTCTTTTCATGGTGTTGCTCCCTTAGGTTTTAAATCTGTTTTTTTTCTACTATAAATAATAATGAAAAATTTTAATTATGTGCGTATTTCTTTTAATTCAAATTGTTTACGCTTGAAAAGTGGCAAACGCCACCTATTACAAATTTAATCTTTTGGAGCAGCACCTTAATTATTTTTTACACAAATTTACGGACATTACCCATTTTTTTTGCTTAGCTTATGCAATGTTCAAAAGAAGATGAAAAGCTGGAATTCATAGACAAAGTGATGAATTGTCCTGATAGTATTATATTGAACTGTCCCTGAAACGAGCACACATAGTTAAGGCATGGAATTTGATTAACTAAGTGTATCAGAATTATAGGAGATATGATTATGGGGACAAAAGCGTCAAGAAAAGTCTACAGCAAGGAGTTCAAATCAAGTAAAAGAAGTAGGAATTACATATATTTGGACACGACAAGGCTGGCTCTATCTTTCGTCGATACTTGACTTGTTTTCGCGCAAAATCGTTGCATGGGAGCTATCTGACAGGCTTGCGACTGAACATTTCGAGCAGTATCAAACGAGGCAAGAGGCAGAGCTGAACTAGTTTGAGTATATCGAAGGATTTTACAATCGCAGGCGAAGACATTCGAGCTTGAACTATTTATCGCCTACAGAATTTGAAATTAATGCGCCAATGTCTTAACTTTGTGTGCAATTTTCTGGGGGCAGATCAGTGCCTATCTATAACATCATGCTTTTATTAGGTCATTCTTCAATCCAGACAACGCAAATTTACCTTCAATTACTTCCTTGAAAAAACTATGACGAAATTATGACGGAGCTATTAAAAAAGCGCTTAGGAAAAATCTCTTAAGCGCTTTATTTTTATACGAGAGCCAACAAGCAGACTTGAACTGCTGACCTGCTCATTACGAGTGAGCTGCTCTACCAGCTGAGCTATGTTGGCATTACTTAATACAGATTACAAAATTACAAAAAATTTCAGAAAATTAAAATGAAAGATTTGCTGATTTTACTTAACGAAAATTGATTTTGCAATTTCATAGCCGATAACAACCTCCTCGCCTTCTCGGTTCAGCTTGATAGGACCGGAAAACGGAGCTTTCTCGAGCAATCGAAATTCGATACCCGGAAGCATTCGCATATTCTCAAGATAAGCCAACAGCGAATGGTTCTCGTCGTTCAACCTGCTGATGACATAATTTTTATCGACGGTTGCTTCGGAAAGCAGGATTTCATCTTCGACATCCATGTGTCCATCTTTTGTTGGAATCGGGTGCCCATGAGGGTCGAATTTCGGATTGCCGAGCATGCTAGCAATTTTGTCGCCGAATTCTTCGGATATGTGATGCTCAAGGCGACAGGCTTCATCATGCACTTTTTCGAGAGAATAGCCCATTACTTCCTTTAAATATAGCTCTAATAGACGGTGGTGGCGTATGATTTCCAAGGCTATCTTGGTTCCGCTTTCAGTTAGCGTAACTCCTTTATAAGAGTTGTAATTGACGAAACCCATGGCGTCGAGTCGCTTTAGCATACCGGTTACCGATGCCCCACTGATGTTAAGCTCGTGAGCCAAATCGGTCGTCGATACTGGTCCGGCGCTCTGCAACTTGTAAATTGACTTCAAATAATCTTGTACAGATTGACTTAACATGATAATCCTCGTTTAATTATTTTATTTTTAATTAATTTATATTTAGAATCATAAACGCAAACTTAAACAGCATCGCAGAAAAAGTAGCTATTATCAAACTGAATGTAGCCGCTAAGAATGCCGTTTTTCTTCCGAATTCTTTCATTAAAACAATAAAAGTCGTAAGGCATGGAAAATAAAACGTAACAAAAACAATAAAAATTGTAACTTGCTGCAAAGTAAGAGGTAATAAATCAATACTCTGCACTCCGAGCGCCTGTGCTGCCATCACGATTATCAACTCTTTGCGTAAAAAACCAAAAAGCAACGTCGAGCCAAGCGCTTCGGGCAAACCCATCAGCTTATTCACCAATGGCGAAAGCGCTATATTAATATATTTTGCCAATTCGAAATGCTCTATCCATCCGAGAACGATGCTGCCTAATATCAAGAAGATGAAAGCTTCCTTAATTAAGTCGTTTATTTTAAACCAAGTCTTTTGGGCTGAAATCTTGATTGACGGCAACTTTAGCCTTGGAATTTCGAGAATCAAACCTGTTGGTTTAGACATTTTTTTAGATAATAACTTGCCTGATACCGCTATTACTAATAAAACATAAAAGTATAATACAACAGCTAAAATAGGTCCGGCAAATGCAGCTGATAGCGCAAAAATTACTGCAATTCGCGCCGAGCATGGAATAAACGGTATTAACATGCCGGTTATCAGCCTGTCGTTTTTATTTTCAATTATCCGCGCAGAATACAGCGCAGGAACCGAGCAACCAAATCCAAGCATAAACGGAACAGCAGACTTTCCGTGGAGTCCAATTTTATGAAAAAGAAAGTCTACCTTAAACGCAATGCGCGCCATATAGCCGGTTTCTTCAAATAATGATGTCAAAAATACCAACGGCAAGAAGTAGGGCAATACAATACCGGTTATTCCAACAAATCCCAAGTATGCGCCATTGATTGTGCTCCATAAGAATGGTGAGCTTTCCTTAAGCGGCTCGAAGGTTGTGCCGAGCCTTTCCAATAATGGGTCGACCAAACCAGCTACAAAATCGCCGAAAATAAAAATAGCGAAAAAATACAAAAAAAAGAATAGTCCAAGGAAAAAGTATCCACCAACAGGATGAAGTAAGTATCTGTCGAGCTTTTCGGTAAACGGCTCTTCTCTGCGTCTGACGTTGGAGGTTACCGCTTCGGCTAATTTCATCGATAGATGGTGCCGCTCGTAAGATATTGTTTCGAAACAGTCTACTTTATGCTCGTTTTCGCATTCGAGTCTTACTTTTTCAATTAAATCATTGTTCGAATTTAGTATTTCCTCAGGTACAAGCAGACGGTTTTCAACTGCTTTTATAGCGTAAAATCTTGGGCATAGCTGGCATTTTCGTTCTGAAAAAGATTGTTGAGAATTTTTTATTGCATTTTCAATTTCAATAATTCCATGCTGAATATGATGAGTATATTCCGGTGGTTTTCCATGAAAATCATTATTGTTTATTACTTCGATACATTTTTCAATCAATTTTTTAACGCCTTTGCCGAAAATTGCCGTTGTCGGCACTACATGGACGTTCAGCGCCTTGGATAATTTTTCATAATCAATTCTTAAACCGTGTCGTTCGGCTTCATCTATCATATTGACTGCAACGACAAATGGTATTCCTGTTTCAAGCAATTCGACAGTCAGCTCAAGGTTTCGAGCAAGCATCGTTGCGTCAATGATATTTATTACCAAATCAATATCATGGTTCAGTATAATATTTGTAACGTCGGATAATTCCTTTTGGTCTGAGTTCAGTGAATATATTCCAGGCAAATCGACTAATTTAATAGTTGTGCCGTAAAACTCTATTGTTGTTGCAGTTACGTCAGTTGAACTACCTGCAAAATTTGATGTCGAGGCTTTTAAATCCGAAAGGACATTGAACAGCGTGCTTTTTCCTGAATTAGGCTGCCCAACAAGCGCTATGGTCTTAGTTTCCATTACTCACGATAATTTTCTTAGCCAGTTCCATGCCAATTGCTAACTTAGACATATTCGTCATATTGTTTTGCAACAACACTGGACCACGCTTGTTGTTGTTCAATTTCACAATCACATCGTCAACATGCAATCCCAAATCAAATAGCTTTTGTTTAGCTTCTCTGCCTGATTCAATATCGACCACTTTTAATTCCTCATGAGAAGGCGCATCATAAAGAGACATTTACTTCAACCCGTTTAGTTGTTTCTAATTTGTAATATAGTTAATACTAATTAAAAAACAAAGCAAAATAAATTAATTATCTATGTTTTCCAAAAGAAAGACGAAGTCATG
>CAYLSY010000242.1:0-4316 GCA_964386275.1 uncultured Hyphomicrobiales bacterium | reverse complement strand
AGCTGACGAGAGAATTAAGCAAAAAATATGGCGTTGAAAACGTTGTTGCCAGCGACATTAAGAAAACTCCTACAGAAAAATTCGAGGAATCGGGTCCCTTTGAAATCATTAATGTTACAAACCCTGAACAAATCGAACAAGCCATAAAAAAATATGAAATCGATTCTGTGTTTCACTTGGCGGCATTGCTTTCAGCCACCGGCGAAGAACATCCCATTGCATGCCTCGATGTAAACATCGGCGGCAGCTTAAATGTATTAAAACTTGGATTGAAACTGCAACTAAACAGAATAATAATTCCGAGTTCCATTGCCGTTTGGGGGCCCGGGACACCATCTGTTGCGCCGCAGGAAACATATTTAAATCCAACGACAATGTATGGCGTTACAAAAGTATGCATAGAGCAAATAACCGATTATTTTGTTCGCCGCTTTGGTCTTGATTGCCGAGGATTGCGTTATCCGGGTATTATTTCGGCTGAAACTTTTCCCGGCGGCGGCACAACGGATTATGCTGTCGCAATTTATTACGATGCCGTAAAATACGGTCATTACGATTGCTTCGTCCGAGAATCGACTCGTTTGCCGATGATGTATATGCCCGATTGCTTGAAAGCGACTATCGACCTTGCCGAGGCTGACTTTTCCAAGCTTAAGCGCCACAACGATTTCAATGTCGGCTCGATGAGTTTCACCGCTGGCGAACTTGCCGCATCGATAAAAAAGTATATGCCTGATTTTACATGCAATTATAAGCCAGACAAAAGGCAGGAAATTGCCGATTCTTGGCCCGATTCTGTGGACGACAGCGCCGCTCGTTCGGAATGGGGCTGGAAACCCGCTTGGGGCTTGGATGAGATGACTAAGGATATGCTCGAAAAGCTGAAAGAAAAACATGCGCAAAAACTCATATAGACACGATAAATAATTTATTCGCAATTTTATTATTCAAAAAACTCCGCTAAAAAAGCGGAGTTTTTTTAAATTCCATTATTCTTTTTTTTTTCGTATTTTTGAAAATGGAATTAAATACAGTAATCACAAAAAACGAAGAAGAAACCGTTCGTTTAGGGTTTGAGTTTGCCAAAAAAATCAAACGTGGTGATATTATTGCGCTATACGGAACTTTAGGCTCGGGAAAAACAGAGTTTATTAAAGGAATTGCTCAATTTTTCGAAGTGGATGAAATTGTAACAAGTCCGACTTTTACTATAATTAATCAATACAATGGTTATTTAGACGGCGAGGAAATCCTTATTTATCATATCGACTTATATAGAATTAAAAGCGCCCAAGAACTTGCGGAAATTGGTTTTTCGGAATGCTTAAGTTCGCCTGAGTCAATTAAACTAATCGAATGGTCGGAAAAAGCCCCAAATCTTAAACTTGAAGCCAACTACTCAATTGATATAGCGCTTAACCAAGAGAATGAAAACGAACGGACATTCACTATTACTAAGCTTGATTAAGCATTGGCACAATTTCAATTCACTAATATAGTTCCGAACTATGAAAGCCCTGACCAAATCTCTTGAATGGACAAAACTTGTCGAACATTTCGCCGTTGTATCCAAACAGAAAATGAAAGATATGTTTGCCGATTCTCCTGAGCGATTCGAGCGTTTTTCAATCGAATTCGAAGATATCCTATTCGATTTTTCAAAAAATATCATTAACGACGAGACTATATCATTGCTTTTGAAACTTGCCGAGGCGGCTGATGTAAAATCTTGGATAGAAAAAATGTTCGCCGGCGAAAAAATCAATTGCACCGAAGGCAGAGCAGTTCTACATGTTGCATTGAGAAACCTTAGCAACACTCCTATGCGTGTCGATGGCTGGGATGTTATGCCAAAAGTTAATGCAGTTCTGGCGCAAATGAATCGCTTCGTCGATGACATTCACTCGGGCAGGTGGCTCGGTCTGACCGGAAAAACAATTACCGACGTTGTTAATATTGGCATTGGCGGCTCGGATTTGGGTCCGAAGATGGTTTGCGCCGCTCTATTGCCCTATGCAAAACCAGGTATAAACGTTCATTTCGTTTCAAATGTCGACGGGACTCACATTACCGAAACACTTAAGAAACTTGACCCTGAGCGCACTTTATTCGTCATAGCATCAAAAACTTTTACTACACAGGAAACTCTTGCCAATGCCAATACAGCAAAAAAATGGTTCCTAAAGACTGCTGCCCGCCACGAAAGCGACATTGCAAAACACTTTATAGCCATATCTACAAACGAAAAAGCTGTAACCCAATTCGGCATTGACCCGGCAAACATGTTCGGCTTCTGGAATTGGGTTGGAGGGCGATATTCCCTTTGGTCGGCCATCGGTATGCCTATTGCGTTGCAAATCGGGATGGAACATTTCGAAGAATTGCTCGCCGGCGCTCATGCGATGGACCAACACTTCCGCAACGAGCCGCTCGAAAGAAACATTCCCGTTATTATGGCTCTGCTTGGCATCTGGTATATCAATTTCTATAATGCTCGAACTTGCGCCATCATTCCTTATGACCAATATCTCGAAAAATTTCCAGATTTCTTGCAGCAACTCGACATGGAAAGCAACGGCAAGAGTGTCTCACGCAACGGTGAATTGCTCAATTACCACACTGGACCCGTCATTTGGGGTAGAATCGGCACAGACAGCCAGCATTCATTTTTCCAATTGATTCATCAAGGCACACGCTTTGTTCCGATTGACTTCCTTGCTCCTGTCCGCAGCAAAAATCCGACCGGAAACCATCACGAGATGCTGCTTTCGAATGTATTCGCTCAAAGCCAAGCACTGATGATGGGTAAAACTCACGAGCAAGTTGTCGAAGAACTAAGAAATGACGGTTTAACTGAATCGCAAATTGAAAACTTAGCGCAACACAAGGTTTTTCCGGGAAACAAACCTTCGAATACGTTTCTTTATAAAGAATTGACTCCGAGAACACTTGGCACGCTTATCGCTATGTATGAACACAAGGTTTTTGTGCAAGGCATAATTTGGGATGTAAACTCATTTGACCAGTGGGGAGTCGAACTCGGTAAGCAATTAGCCGGCAGAATTCTTCCTGAATTGGCGTCGTCGAACGCATTCACGGGACATGATTCGTCAACCAACGGCTTAATTAACTATTTCAAGAAATATCGCTAAATTTACCTTAACAAATTCGAACATATTGCGTATAAAATAAAAAATAACACATTTTTAAATAGAATGACAGCTTTTTATCGGGAGGATTTATGAGAAAAGTATTATTAGCGGCGCTATTTTCAGTTTTTGCACTCGGCGCATGCTCGAATGTTCAAGACCACAGAGCGAATCTTAGTTCGACAAATGAACGCGAAATGACCGTCGGCACCGTGCAAAAAGAAATCCGCAAAGGCATGAGCGGCGCTGAAGTCGTCGAGGCGCTCGGCTCGCCTAACATGGTAACACGCGACGAAAAAGAGTTAGAAACATGGGTTTATGACAAAATCGCTACCGAAGCTTCCTATTCGCAAAGCAGCGGCGGATTGTTTTTACTGCTTGGCGGAGTCGCCAGCAGCAGCGGAGCAGCCAGCGTAACTCAGAAAACTTTGACTGTCGTAATTAAATTTAACAAGGACGGCAAGGTGGATTCCTACTCCTATCATGCGAGCAAGTTCTAAGCATATCCGTCAAAAAACGAAGGAAAAAATATGAGATTATTAGTATTAACCATCGTGGCGGCAACTGTTACATTGGTTTCATGCTCGGTTGTTTCGAAAAACAAGGCGGCGGCGCCTCAGCAAACGCAGCTTGAAATTCGCGAATACCAAACGCGGCAATTTGATACCAATGACGTGAAGCTGATTATGAAAGCTGTGCTGAACGTGCTGCAGGACGACGGTTTCATCGTTAAAAATGCCGTAGTCGACCTTGGACTGCTTTCCGCCTCGAAAGAAATTAATTTGAACGATAATTCTTCGTCAAAGTCTGGCAGCGGCGAAGTGTGGTCGAAGATTCTGCTTGCTATTATCGATAACAAGTCTAATAATTCAAATAGTGCGGAAGAAAAAACTTTTAATAAAATGAAGATTATTGATGCTTCAATAAATGTTACCGAATACGGCAGGGTTTGCAAGGTCAGAGCCAATTTCCAAGCCCGTGTCATCGACAACAGAGGCAATCCTGTGGACGCTTTCGCAATCGACGACCCAAAATTTTATCAGGAATTTTTTATGAAAGTCGATAAAGGTATTTTTCTGCAAAAACAAGGTTTATAGTAGCATTAAATATGTTTACTTAACAAAAGCGAAGAATTAGTATTACAATTCTTCGTTTTTTTTCTTATCT
>CAYLSY010000241.1:0-4318 GCA_964386275.1 uncultured Hyphomicrobiales bacterium | reverse complement strand
ACGATATTCTTTTAAATCACAATGTTGCTACTTAAAAAGTGGCAATCGCCACCTTCCCGTGTCGGTTGTTGCGAATTTAATGCAATTATTTTATAATAACAACCAAAACGAAAAGAAGTTAGGCAATGTATGTAATACAGTAAATGATTTATATTTGAAAAATGAAAATACAAATTGAGAATCATACAATCATGCGCTTAATAGAAAGAATAAAAGCAAGTAATTGCGTAATCGATAAAAAATTGTTCTGGGAGGAAAGCACAAAAGGAGAACGCAAATTTGTCCTTTCCATTGTTGGAAAACATTCTCCACACAAAATTTTATTATGATTAATTCAGTAATAATATTATTTTAACTTGAAAATTATTATATTAGTGTTATAGCTTGTTTTAAAAATGGATTAGCATGGTATTATTTAGAATGCATAACTTGAAAACAGCTGCAGCAGCAATATTTTTATTAATAATTATTTACTCATCATATTCGGACAGCTTTCCCAAAGTCAGTCCTTATACCTTGGATTTGGTTCGCGGTTTCACTCGCGAAATCTTCGAATCCAACGGCGTTCCCTATTTGACGCCGCTTGTTCAATCAATGAACTCAACTTCAAACAGCCGCTTTTTTAACAATGCTTATGTACCTGAAAAAACTGACAAGGTCTATTTCAAATTCAGTATCCAATCAATGATGGGCTTCGTTCGTGACGACCAAAAAACTTATACTCCGATTTTTCCAAACGAGCCACTGGATATAAATAAACTTAATAAGTTAATTCAATTTGATTTTAGCGACCCATCAAATCCAAAAGTAGTCGCCATACCCGATACTGCCGCGCTAATCCTCTATGCGTTAAAAGTCTATGCAAATCGAGGAATCGAGGACAAAAGCATTACTCCGCCTACTTCATCGGCAACTATATTAGGCAAAGACCATTCGGAATTTGTTTTTCCAAGAAGAGTTCTTGATAGCCTTATGCGCAGCTATCCTGGCGATAAAGCACTATACGATTATCTGCCTGAATCGGTCAAAGCGACTATTTCGACTGCGCTGAATCAATTTCCCGGTACTTTCGCATTACCTCAAGGCGCCGATATAAGCTTGCTTGCTGCCGCTGTTCCACAATTGGAAATTGGTTCGCTTTACGGAACAGAATTGCTCCTCCGATTCATTCCACCGGTTTACATGGGCGAAAACATCGGAGACTTTGCTTTTTGGGGTATAGGGTTTAAGCACAGCATTTCGCAATATTTCGAAGAACGGTGGTTCGACTTGGCTTTTCAAGCTGTTTATCAAGGCACAAACCTGAAAAATGAAGTCGGCATTACAAATGCTCAATTAGAAGCCAACGCTACGATTTGGGATGTGAATATTCATGCGAGCAAAACATTTGACGAATGGTTGACTGTTTTTTCAGGCTTTTCGTATGAGCATATTAATATTTCTTCGAGTTATATCTATTATATTCCGGTTGAAACCCAGTGGCAGCTTGGCTTGATTGAGTATTACGTTCATCATTACGACCAATACGGCAACGAATACAGAGTAGCGATGAACCCAAATCCTCCTGATTTTCCGGGGGACACTAAGCCGCAATCCTCAAGCCTTTCACTTAAAGATGATAATTATAAATTCGTTTTGGGAGCAACTGTTAACTTCGATTCATTCTCTTTTGTCGTTGACTACAGTTTCAGCAAATTCAATATCTTAAGCGCTGGATTGGAAGTCCGGTTCTAAACTTAAAATTCACGTCGATTCAATAAAGAACAAAAAATTGAGACTGTTGATTTAGAATTAGCAAATGTTACGTCATTTCAGAACGCAGCGAAGAATCTAGTATTGGAGCGGAAGATTGATACATCGCTATACTTCATTTCGCTCTAAATGACAATATTTCAGAACTCAATTTTAAATATTTTCAGAAGTCTCTTGTAACTATATAAAATAGAAAATATAAATAAAAGAATTTTATCTTTATGATGTAACTTCTGAAAAATTCAACAAATGTGTCATTCCGGGCTTGACCCGGAATCCATCTTGGCAGGTTGGCACACACTTTGAAGGATGGATGCCCGAAAACAAGTTCAGCATGACTACATCATTATTGTTTATATTTCAGAGATCTCTTTATATCTCTTCGAAATCATCTCTATCGGCGCTGCAAATCGGGCAAACCCAGCCTGAGGGTAGCGATTCGAACTTTGTGCCGGGAGGCGCTCCATTATCCGGGTCGCCCTCGGATTCATCGTAGACATAACCGCATATGATGCACTTATATTTTTTATTCTGAGCGGTGGCAGGTTTGGCTTCAGATTCTGTTATTTTATTCAATTTCGATTTGTCAATATAAGTAGGCGCATTTTTGGGTGACAAACCTTTTTTTACTTGGCGATAATAATCATAAGTTAATGGTTCTTTTGTTATGTCGATAATATCCGCTTCGAGCAATTCTCCGATGAAAATTAAGTGCGTTCCGACATCGTAAGCAGCAACAACTTTGCATTCCATAACCGCTATGGTATCTTCTATGACAATAGGCGTTCCGGTCTCTCCAATCCTGTTGCTTGTGCCTTCGAATTTGTTAAAATCCCTGCCGGATTTATAGCCGAATTTACCGATTAAATCCGACGAAGCGCCGATATGAAGCAGCGAAACAGCAAAGTAGCCGAAATTTTTAATTAAATCGGCAGTATAGTTGTTCTTGTTGCAGCATGCGGCAAATTGCGGTGGTTCGGCTGTTACCTGAAAGAATGTATTCGAGACAAAACCGCTTGCTTCTTTGGAATTGCCTGCCGACACTATATATAACCCATAAGTAACTTTGAATAATGCTTCAAAATTAATCATTTCATTTCCTTTCTGTTTGTTTTATGTATTAATTCAAGATAACGAATTTTTCCGGAATTATTTCATTATAATATTTTGAAAAAATGCAGCTTCCTGAAATAAAAAACCTCCCCAACCCATCCGAAAAAATGAGGGGAAGCGGAGGTTCTAATATAACAAAGTTCTTGTTCTACAAATAATTACGCCAGTATTTTCAATTGGAATATAGTGTTATGAATTTAATGTTCAGCTCTTGTAACTTTGCTTATTGCCAATCGCTGAATATCGTCAACACTGAGCCGGCGTCCACCGATGAAACGAGTTTTATAATAAGTGCTTTCGAGCGACGAAACGGTGACGCCATAACGAGAGCTGGCGTGTGCAAAAAGATTATCGGCAAGGTAAATACCGACATGCGAGGCAAAAGAGCGCGAATAGGTATGGAAAAAGACCAAATCTCCGAATTTCAATTCGCTGCGGTTTATTTTATCGCCAACGCAATATTGGTCTCGAGCAGTGCGGGGCAAAATAATATTTGCGCAACGAAGAAAAATTGTCTGAACAAAAGCAGAACAATCGATGCCTCTATTGGTTGAACCACCGAAATAATAGGGCGTGCCGAGCCAATCGAGAATATTATCCATAATAGCTTGATAATCAATGCCGCCGTCGGTAATATCGGCATATGTTCCGTCGGAAAGCTGCGATAGCGCTAAAGAACGGAAGATGTCCATATCGTCAAAATCGATATTTACCTTAATATCATCTTCCATTTCGAGTTCGGCAATATTTTCGCCTTCCATACGCAGAATCGAATCAGTCGAGTAGCCATCGAAAGTTAATGAAGGATTTAGCGGGTCGAGTCCGCATAATTCAGAAACTAAAGCTGAATTAGCTCGAATAATTTCTTGTGCTTGTGCGCGGGTTTTTTCTGGATTATAGCTCCTGCGGGATTTTTTTTGCTTTTTGGATTTTTTGCTCTTTTTCCCGGATGTTTTTGAACTTTTCTTGCTTTTGGTAACTGAAGTTTTATTTGTCTTGGCGGACTTCTTCGCAGCGCTTAGCTCGAATGGTTCAGCCACGACTAACGAGAAAACTGCAATTTTTAGAAGCAAAAGTCTAACTTGGGTTTTCTTCGGAAAAGTGAGAATCATAAGTTATTTTTATGTATAGTGAAACAATAATTAGTTCGGTTGTTTTATCAAATGCTGAAAGTCCGCTGAATCAACGGCTCAGTGCCGTATCCTGATTAAAATATGTTGTCGTTTATAGTATTTGAACCTGTTTTATTTGCTGAAAATTTATTTAAAATTTTCGCCGTTCGCCGTAAGTTTTTGATATTGCAAAAGAGGCATGATTATTGCATGCCACAACTTGGAAAGACTATGGGAAGAAATGGTCAATTATTAATTTAAAATATATTAATTTAAAATAGTATTTCATTTTTTTGCTCTCTCCTGTCATTTTTCCTTGCTCAAATGCAACATTAATTCCA
>CAYLSY010000240.1:0-4350 GCA_964386275.1 uncultured Hyphomicrobiales bacterium | reverse complement strand
TTGTTAGTCTGGTCATCGACGATAAGAATCGTCTGGTTATCGAATTCAACGTTAAATTCTGAAATAGAATTCTAATTATTATCACTAAAATTTGAGTTTATTTCCAAAACCAATTCTTCGATTTCATTAAATTCATACTCATTGAGCAATAACTCTAATCGGTATGAAGCTTGTTCTAAAGCGCGCAGCCCGTTTCTTCGGGCAAATTCCTTTAGCTCTTCGTTGAATAATGAAATATCTTCGGTGTTCATCAATAAAAGCAAATTATCAATCCTGCTGGCAAAAGTGGTATGATACTCGTTCAATACGGCTGAACGCTTATCGGGAGCAAGCAAGGACAATTCATCACAAATACCGTTTTCAGTTTCGACATATGCTTCATTGTCAATTCGTTTATAATTCAAGAATCTTTTTAACTCTTCAAATAATTCACTTTTATTAATTGGTTTAGTCAAAATGCCATCAAAGTATTCATATATATCGGTATCATCGCCGAACGATACTGATGCCGTAAAAGCTATTATCGGTATATTTGATGAACTTGAAGACTCTTTAATTGATTTTGCTGCGTTTATACCACATATGTCCGGCAGGCGAATATCCATAAAAATTAGATTGGGCTGCGCTGCCAATGCTAAGTCAATCGCTTCTTTACCTGTTTCCGCTTCGATAAATTCAAAACCAAACTCCGCCAAATAAGAGATGATTAATTCGCGATTATATTTTATATCATCCGCAATTAATATTTTCGCTTTCCCGAAAGCATATTTTTCCTGTGAAACAACACTACTGGACTCTTTTTTAAACGGCGCTTTCGAGTAAGCTATTTGTTTAAAAACAACGTAAAAAGCGCTTCCTATGCCGATTTGGCTTTCAACTCTAATTTCTGCTCCCATAAGTTCGCAAAGGCGTTTGCTTATTGCAAGCCCTAGCCCTGTTCCGCCATAGAGCTTGGCGTCTTGGCCGCTCTGCTGGCTGAACGTTTCGAATATTCTGTCTAGTTGGTCCTCGGCAATTCCAATACCTGAGTCGGAAATAATAATGCTAAAATCAATACTTGCTTCATCAATCTTATCAACATTCAATTCGCATTTAACAAAGCCTTCGTTTGTGAATTTGACGGCGTTGCCGACTAAATTAAGTAATATCTGCCTGAATCTAATATCATCCAAGGCGACTCTATCAGGAAAACTCTTATCAATTGAAAGTGATAGAGCTATTTTTTTTTCCTGCACTTTAAAAGAAAAAATTTCTATTATATCATGCAATACTGCTCTAAGGTTTATTAATTCCGGCTTAAGTTCCAATTTACCCGCTTCGATTTTCGAAAGGTCAAGGATGTCGTTGATTAGAGTAAGCAGCGTTTTCCCGCTATTTGAAATCGCTTTTAAATAGCTGCTGTATTTGGGTTCTTCTATTTCCGTCATTAGTATTTCGCTGAAACCGAGAATAGAGTTCATCGGAGTTCGTATTTCGTGGCTCATGTTTGCAAGGAATTCCGATTTTGCCCGGTTGGCTGCTTGGGCTTGATATTCGGCTTTCTTTTGAACGGAAATATCAGCCAATACAATTAATATGAGTTTTTCAATTTTGCTGTCGATGCTTTCGATTGATAATAAACCTTGAAAGACAGTTCTGTTCTTTGTTTCTAATTGAATTTCCCTGTTTATAACCCTTTTCGAAGCAATAAATTCTTTTATTATTTCATCAACTGCTGCTTTTTCTGAAATAATATTAGTTTTAAAGAAATCTTGCCCGAGAAGCTCATCTTTACTATAATACAACTTATCGACAAATGCATTGTTGACGTCGATTATTTTTCTGTCTTTGAGGTTACAAAGCGCCATCATAGCCGGATTGCTGTCGAATAACTTCTGAAACCGCTCCAGTGCAGCTTTTTGTCTTGTTAAATCTTTACTTATAGCATAAATGCAGTCTTCGCCGTTCCATTTTCCGAACCAGTATTGCGTTTCAACTTGAATTTGTTCTTCGTTTTTCGTCAAGAGCGGTAAATTGCAGCGATTGCTGATGCCGCTAATAATTTCGATGTAACGGTCTTTTGCCTCATCAAGATACTCTGCCGGGTGCAAATCGAGCAGTTGCATTTCCTTCAACTTCTCAAAGGAATACCCCAGCTTTTCGGAAAAATGTTTGTTCGAATAAATAATTTTGCCGTCGGGTTGGGCAACGGCAATCATATCTTCGACAGTATTGAAAAAGGTGCGGAAATTCATTTCGCTGTCTCGCAGCTTTTGTTCTGACCTTTTACGTTCGGTTATGTCAGAATGCGAGCCTGCCATGCGGTATGCTTTGCCTTCTTCGTCTCTTAAGGCTTCGCCTCGAGCCAAAATCCAGACGTAATGCCCATCTCGATGCCTTAAGCGGAATTCTACGCTATAATTGTTTATTTCGCCGCTGAAATACTGTTGGACTTTATTCATAACAAACGGCTTGTCATCGGGATGTAGTCGTCCTTCGAATGTTTCGAATCGATTTTCGAGTTCATTGTCCTGATAGCCAAGCATTTCCTTCCACTTAGGAGACAAGTATAGCTCGTTATTTCGAATATCCCAATCCCAAATGCCGTCGTTGCTGCCTTGTACTGCCAGCATGTATTGTTCACGACTCGCATAAATTTCCTCTTCAGCCTTTTTTCTTTCTGAAATATCCCGTAATAAACCTGAAATGCCCTCAGGTTCGCCATTTTCATTATATACTATTTGAGCGGAAACAGAAGCATTCAATTGCGAACCGTCTTTGTTTTTTAAAATTATCTCGTAATCCCTTACAAAGCCTTTTTCTCTAAGAACTTGAAGCAAATTTTCTCGTTTTTCAGGGAAAGCATAGATTTCTGAAACATGTTTGCCGATAACGTCTTTTTCGCTCCAGCCGGATAGTTTGTAAATTGATGGCGATACTAAGGTTATTATTCCATTCCTATCGAGCTGATAGTATAAATCCTCGATGTTTTCAAAGATTTGTTTAAACTTAGCTTCGCTTTTTTTTAATTCATTTTCAATAATTTTCCGTTTAGTAATATCAAAAAATGATTCGAGGTAATACACTTTGTTTCTTAGTGTTATTTTTTTGCATGACTTGATGACAGGAAGCAACTCCCCTTTAATGTTATGTATTTCGCGCTCTACGGCAACTAATTCCTTTCCTAATTCCGCAATTGGACAGCTGTCATAAGGACATATAGTGTCTTTGCAACTCTTTCCTAATAAATCATTTATCTTGCCTCCATAAATTTCGACTGCTCTATTGTTTGAATATTCGATTAAGTTAGTATCGGCATTAATTAACATTATCCCTATATGAACTGAGTTTTGTATTATATCGAGTAACTTTTCCTTTTCGTGCAAGGTTTCTGAGGCAATGATTCTTTCAAGATCGGCGGCGGCAATTCCAGCTAACGATTCAACATACTCTCTATTGGGTATTGAAACGATACTCCTAGTGAAAATGTTGATGCTGCCTAGCGGTTCGTTTCCACAGACTAATCCGATGATATATGTTTTTTTTATTTCAAGTATCTTTTCAATTCCCGAGGTCTGGCTTACTGAAAAAAAATTATTGAAGAAACCTCCCTTGATTTCAACTAACATTTTGGATTGAATGGCTTGTATTAATTCTTCTTTTATCTCAAACTGCTTATCAAATAGGTTAATTCCTATTATCTCAGTGATTTTATTAAGGTTTTCGCTATTCAATCCGGCAAAGCTTTCGATTTTCATTTTCGATTCGCCGGGACAAATTTCAGTGATTAATACAATTGAATCAGGGATAGCTTTTTGGATTTCTTCGGATAGAAACTGATAAAACGAATTTTTATTATTTATTCTTATCAAAGCGATTGCTAAATCATGAAGCTTTTGGTAATCGACAATAATATTTTCTGATTGATTATTCATTGGCAATTAAAAATAATCATAAAAAAGTAATGCTAAATTAGGCTTAAATACATTTTTTATTTAGAATTACAACTCAAGATATAAATCGGGACGCTTTTCTCACTTAAGAATTGCATGTCCGAAAAAAATTCATCGCCTTGTGAAATACTTTATATAGTCGCTATAATAAATTTGAAAAAGCAATTATACAAATGACATTTAGCTGTCTTTTTTATTTAATCAGGATTTTCGAAAGAATTGAAAAAAGTTTTTCTTTGTCAATCGGTTTGGTCAAGTATCCATCGAATCCTGCCGCTTGAGTTCTTTCGGCGAAATCGCTCAGGGAGTATGCCGATTGGGCAATTACCGGCAGCGACGGCTTGAAGTTTTTTATCATTCTCAGAGCTTCGTAACCGTTAATTCCGGGTATATTAATATCCATCAGCACTATATCAAT
>CAYLSY010000239.1:0-4353 GCA_964386275.1 uncultured Hyphomicrobiales bacterium | reverse complement strand
TTAATAATAGAAAAATTGTCAGGGGCAGGTTCAAAACCTGCTCCTGATTTAAATACTTTAATAATTTTTCTTAAGAACAGAATATTGGAGAATCTATTAAAGGAAAATTATTTTAAATATCGTCTTTTTTCGTCAATTTTCCTCAATTTTTCGGCAACTGCCACACCTAAATCAATAGAGCGCGCATTTGAATAATTCATCAAAGCTATGAACACATCCGCTGCCTCGTCGGCAAATGAGTCTTGAGCAATTTCAATGCCTTTCCAGCTTTTCTTCTCGAAATTTGCCAATTCACCGGCTTCTCCGCAAAGTTCCAAGGAAAAAAACTCCGGCGGACGCGCCTTGAAGCATTTTTCCTGATAATCGTAGAACAAACGCTGCAGCAGCCCAATGTTTTGTTTGGATGCCTCGGTCAAATCCCTTAAATCGTAATCAAATAGAGTGGTATTAATCTCCATTAAATAACTTCCTCTTCGTCGTCTGTTGGAACATCGCGCATGCGATAACCTACGCCCCGAATGCTTTGAATCAGCGGCCGTGAACCGTCTTCGCGTTCGATTTTCGAACGCAGCCGCTTGATATAAACATCGATGATATTGGATTCAGGGTCAAAGTTATGTTTCCAAACGTGTTGTGTGATAGTGCTGCGGCTGAGAATTCTGTTTTTATGGCGAATCAGGTATTCAATCAGCGCATATTCCTTAGTTGTTAGCTCAATTTCGCGTCCGAACCTGTAAGCAAAGTGAGAAACCGTGTCCAGCACAAGGTCTGCGCAACGAAGTTTAGTGGATTTTTCGGGACTCGAACGCCTGAGAATCGACCTAAGGCGCGCAGCCAACTCCTGAAAACTGAATGGCTTTGCCAAATAGTCATCTGCTCCGAGGTCTAAGCCCTGAACACGGTCTTCGGTTCCGCCACGGGCTGTAAGCATTAGAATAGGCGTTGAAACGCCGGCATCACGCAAGTCCTTCAAGACTTGGAAACCGTTTTTACCCGGAAGCATAACATCGAGTAAAATGGCGTCAAATTCATTGTTTGTAGCCATTTCCAAGCCGGTTATGCCGTCAGAAGCGGTATCGACAATGTAGCGCTCTTCCTCCAGTCCGTGCTTGATAAAATTAGCAACTTTTCTTTCGTCTTCAACGACTAAAATTCTCATGTTTTCTCCAATATATATATATTTCAATTATTAAGCAAAATGAAATAACTTAATTATACACATATTTTGTTTAATACACACTCTGTCCATTAAACATAGTGGCTTTACGCCACCTACTTTTTTACAAAAACGGGATATACTTCACGCAAACCGTTCGATAATTCAAATAATAAGTAATACATACCATTTGAAGCAAGCGAGCCGTCCCAAAGCGTGCCGTTCCACTTGTCGCAATAAGCGGTGTTGGGAAAACGTGTCTGGTTCTTGACCGGTTCGGCAACAATTCTATTGCTTTCGTCCAAAATGCTAATAGATACATCAGTTTCAAAAGGCACTTTATAAACGAATTCCATCGTTTCATATGGTGGCCGGAATGGATTTGGAGCGATAATATTGATATATTTCGGCTTGAAATTCTGCATCATCGAATCAGTTCGAATGCAGGAATTCATACAAATAAACCTGAAAACAGTTACATCCGGCGCATCCAACGGCACATTCCAAGAAAATACTTGCTGCGCCGATGGCAAGACTCCTAAAATAGTATAACTATCGCCTGAATCGTATGATACGGCAACAATCATAGTATCGCATGGAAACTTGAAATCATTATAATTCCAACGGAATGTCTTGACCGGACAAGCCGATAGCGCCGTATCAATATAGACTGGAAATTCCGAAGGAAGCAGCTTAATCGGTATTTTATCCGTCGTGTCGGCATAAACAAGCCTGAAGCTAAGCAAATGTATTAATATGGTAGTATCACTGCTGCTGGAAATGGAATCATTTAAAACGATGCATGGCAACTCGGCATTAATTGAAAAACTGCCGTCAGCAGCAATGCTTTCGGTTGCCAGGCGTACCCAAAGAGAGTCGCCCATACTGTATTCTAAGGCAACGGAATCGACGCATGCAGAATAACCGCTAACATTTATGATGTCGCCAGCTCTGAAGGATGTGTTCTCAAGCGCATCGATCGAAATTTGCGGCACATCGAAACGGATTAATGATGTCGAATCAAGCAACAGTCCTGGATTTGCTGTGCTTTCGAGTATAAATCTGCCTTCTGAGCCGATAACAAGGCTATCGACGGCATAATGGAAATTGATTGTATCTTCTTGATTATAAATATTGGGTTGAATTAACTTGAGTTTTGAAGTCGGTTGTCCGCTTTCGTAAGCTCGAAAATATAGATTAACATAGGCATGACCTCGCATGTCGTTTCGCCATTGGAAGTCGACAGTGTCGTTTGCGCAATATTCGACAGGTGGATTTTGCTGAACAACAGGAAAATTCAACCTTGTAATACCGGGAATTACCGAGCCGAGAACGAATAAGCTGTCGAATGTCGTAACAATCAAGTCATTTCTGCCGTCGCCTTCGATATCGGCAATTGAAACGCTTGTAATATCCTGGTTATGAAAATCATAATAAAAAACTGTATCAAAAGTATTTCCGAACCTGAATCGAATATCGGAATAATCCCGAATTCGCAAAACGAGCAACTTCGAGCCGTCGCATAGGACAATTTCGGCTTTGCCGTCGGAAGCGCCGTCCAAGTCGTTGACAGCCGCCAGCCAGCCGTCGATGCTGAAAGTGCATATAGTATCGAGCCTGTATAAAAACGAATTCGGCGGCGATGGTTTGAAAACAGCGGGTCCAGAGTAATACCTTAAAATTTCGAGTTTGTTTCCTGCAACTGCATTACCGCGTGTCGATTGTGTCAGGACAATTTCATTTCCGGCATTATTGGGATAAAACGTTGACCAGCTGTTGGCAGCGCCGCCATCGATATCGCCGACTCCGATTGACCAAGAATGATTCTTTGTGTTGGAAACATGTGGAGGAGTGAGCAAGTCGCCGCTGAAAGTCAATTGCGAGCCATCGCGCGCAAAAAGGTGCAGCCGTGGAGTACCGGCTGAACCGTCGTTGCCTTTATATTCTTCGGCGACGAGTATAAAAATACTATCTGGCGTATAAGGGTCTGATAGGTGTAAGTAATAAGGTCTAATCATGGGACGAGAGCCGTTTGGGTCAATTACTGAAGTTAAATCCAGTGGGGAAAACTCTTCTGCCAGCCCGTCTCCACTTATATTAAGTCCAATCAGATATGGAATTTTAGCTTCAGTTGGTAGTGAGCCGAAAATATTATCCAAAATTACGTCGGATAGACTCGGCGTTGGATAACAAGGAAGCAATATTGCAGTATTGACTTCATCAATCTGGGATATGGACGGCTGGCCGCGGCTTACTTCCGGCGCATAGTATACTCGCCAGCTAAGGTCGTCGCCGACATCGGGCAATGGATAGTTATATAATACTGTGCCGGTATTGAATATGGTGAATCCTCGCAAGTATGGAGGCAAAACCCAGAATGGGTCTAAAACATTAGGTTGTGTCATATTCAAGACAGAGTAAATAAGAGTATTTGTGCCGTCGGTTCTGCCGAAAACCGGTTTTATCGAGCCGAAGAAGTTGTTATGGTCTTTGAACTGTCGCAAATCAATAGCAAGACGCTGAAGCAAGGCGATGGTATCGGCGTTTTGATCGAAACCCGCTATGAATGAATATATTAGCGTATCCTTAAGATTTTCAAATTCAGTAAATTCCAATCCGAGAACAACCGGAGCAGAAATTTGTTGATTGAATACAGTCGAAGTTGTGTCGTAAAGCACGGAAATATTCTTTAAATACGGCACGGCCTGAGTTTTGCGATGAGTTTTGCCTGCCGCATCAAGAACAACAAGTTTTCCGCCAATTACGGCAACGATTTCATTGGGCGCCCATGGATATTCCGGCTGGATTTTCGGGTTGTTGATAACATTGCCAACAAGCGGCAAAACATCGCCTGATATTGACGAACTGCTCCACTTCACGCAAAAAGAATCGACCGACTGTTCGAGCGAACGACGCAACACATTCCGCGTGCCTTCGGGAGAACCGTCGGGATACAGCCAATTGGCTGGACTTGCTGGATATTGTTGAGACAATAGTAAACACGTTTGCCCGAGCAGCAATACTAAAATAAACGCCAACCATACCATTAACCTTCGTTTAATAGCAGGGGCGATGTTATGTCTGGAATATGTGAAATTCATTTGTTTATACAATTTAACAAATTAACTTAATAAATTTTCCTGAAAAAAATTAATAATTTTTTCAATTTCGATTTCACCAAGTATTGAAGCTGCTTT
>CAYLSY010000238.1:0-4361 GCA_964386275.1 uncultured Hyphomicrobiales bacterium | reverse complement strand
CTTTAATTCATATATTTCATTTAAGTTGATGTCGTTTTAATACTCATTAATATAAATAAGTGCGTCAACTTTTAAGTCTAATAATTTTTTTTCTAACCTTCATCAAAAAGATAAGAGATAAAAGTATCCCGGCAGCATCTGCAAGCCAATCGTTGACAGCGCAATCACGACCGGGAACGAAGTATTGATGCAGCTCGTCGCAAATTCCGAAGAGAAACCCTGAAACGATTACCCATAAACCGGCTTTTTTTAATCCGAAAGATGGAAAACAACCATTGAAAAGGATTTGAAGCGTTAATCCGTAAATAAAGAAAACACTTGCATGAGCGATTTTATCGACAAAAGTAATGCCCAAATCCGGCAGCTGCGGCTGCTCGATCGACGAAACAACCGAGATTGCAATTGTCATCAGCACAGCCGGAATCGCAAAATAATATTTTGAAAGTTTAATAGTATTATTCATTGTTCAGCAAAAGGAAGGCTTGTTCAAGATAATCAATAAGTTTGCCTGCAGTCAGCGTTACCTCTGAAAAGTCTTCGGCATACAAATCTCCGGCAAGAGAGTGAATAAAAGCGCCTGCCGCAGCTGCATCAAGCTGATTAAGCCCTTGAGCGGCAAGAGAAACAATGATTCCGGTTAACACATCTCCGCTGCCGCCGCTTGCCATACCGGAGTTACCGCCGGTATTCCAATAAATTGTATCCCCATCTGTAATTACGGTAGGCACATGTTTTAAAAGCAAAGTGCAATTAAGTTTTGAAGCGAAATCCCGAGCAACTTCCGTAGTCTTAAAACGAAAATCGTCGACCGGCATGCCGCTAAGGCGCGAGAACTCTCCCAAATGCGGCGTAATAACTACATTATTTCGTAATTGTTTCTCGAGAGTAATTGCTCGTAAACCATCGGCATCAACAACTACAACTTTATCATTTGGAATAGCATCCAGTAGCCGCTTTACGAGTTCTGTTGTTTCGGTATTATCCGACAAACCCGGTCCAATGGCGATTGCGTCGGCATTTATTGCATTTTCTAACAAGCTGTCGAAGGCTGAAATTGCAACGCTGCCGTCATCGGTCGAAGCCAGCTTGCAAGGAATTACTTCTGGTAAAAGTGATTGATGAAACGCGGTCGAATGCAAATAAACCAGTCCTGCGCCTGCTCGGATTGCAGCATTTGCGCAAAGGGCAGCAGCGCCCGGATATTTTTCCGAACCGGCAATGACCATAACCTTGCCGTAATCGAATTTTGAGCTAATACGCCTGCGCTTAGGCAAAAGAAATGCAACATCTTCCAAATCAAGCGCTTTAACAGAATTTACTCCGTTCAAAACAACAGACGGCGCGCCGATTGAAGCGACAAATATTTCTCCACAAACTTCGATTCCATCATTTTGAAGCAAACCGCGTTTCTCGGAGTGCATTGTTATAGTCGCATCGGCACGAAAACAATCGTTCGAGGCGATTCCAGTATCGGTGTTCAAGCCTGTCGGGGCATCTATTGCGATTTTCAGAGCATCAATATTCTTTATACGCTTAAGAATCGCTGCAGCAATACCTTTTACGTTTTCCGAGCCGCCAACACCAAGCATAGCATCTATTATACAATCGGCGGAAAAGTCGAAAGATACTAAATCATTCTCATCTTCGATGTGATACAACTCAATACCTAGTTTTAAGCAGCTATTGTAATTGGAAAAAGTCTCGGGCGACATCTTGGATTCAGCGCCCAGCCAAGCGATTCGCACATCGTATTCCTCGAATAAATGCCGAGCAATCGCGAAACCATCTCCCCCATTGTTTCCGCTGCCGCAGAGAAACAGTAGAGTTGGCTCGATATAATTAATTTCGTCAAAAAGAGCGCGAATTATGGCAGCGGAAGAAATTGCCGCATTTTCCATCAATATAGCCGATGGAATCGAATATTCGACAATAGCTCGGCGGTCAGCCAGCCTCATTTCTTCTGGGGAAAGGATGTGCCTCATTGAGCGTTCTCTTCAACCTTCTTTTCAATTTCGAAAACAGTTGTGCATTCCGGGCAGCGCAAGTATTTATCCCATTCGGAGCCGTTTTTCTTATAGCGGATTTCGAGAAATGGATGCCCACAATTTGAACATTTTTGCAAAATCGGCTCATAATTCGTCAAGTAATCGCAATCGGGATATCGGGAGCAGCCCCAGAATTTCTTTTTCGAACGCGGGCTGAATCGTGCAATAAGTGTGCCTTGCTTGCATTTGGGACAAGTTACTGCAGTTGAAATCGGCTTGGTGCCTTTGCAGGTCGGATAGTCGATGCAGCCATAGAACTTGCCGTAGCGGCTGTCGCGAATCACCATCGGTTTACCGCAAAGGTCGCAGAAAACACCTTCGGCAATTACGGGTTCCGCTTTTTCTTTCGATTCGTCCTTTGGAAGCGGCTTTGTGTTCTTGCATTCTGGATAGCGGGAGCAGCCAAGGAAGCGCCCGTTACGGCTAACGCGGATAATCATCGGCGCTCCGCATAAATCGCAAGCAATCTCCGTTTTATTGCCTTCTGCCTCGGCGTGTCGCAAAGAATGTTCGAATGGTTGATAAAAGTTTTTTAGCACTTCGACATAGGTTTTCTTACCTTCTGCGATTGTGTCAAGTTCTTGTTCCATTTCAGCGGTAAAATCTACGTTAAACAGCTCGGGAAAATGTTCGACAAGGATAGCATTGACATCCATTCCGAGTTTTGACGCATAAAACACTTTTTTCTGTAAATCAACGTATTCACGCTCAATGAGGGTGCTGACAATCGTCGCATAAGTGCTTGGGCGGCCGATTCCGAGTTCGTCAAGTTCTTTGACGAGGCTCGCTTCGTTATAACGCGGTTTTGATTTTGTTTGTGATTTTGTTTTTTCGGCGCTATTCAAATTGAGCTTTTGCGAAATGACCAAACCTTCGGGCAACATGGAGCCATCCTCCTTATCGCCGTTTTCGAGTTCGTCCTTGACATCTTCGTAAACAACAAGGAAGCCTTTAAATGTAATAACCGAGCCGTTTGCACGAAAAGCGAAGTTGCCGCCTTCGATTGAAACGGAGGTTAAATCGACAACCGCGGGATTCATCTGCGAAGCGATGAATCGGTTATAAATCAATTCATATAGATTTGCGAGGTCTTTCTCGAGTATTTTCTTCATTTCCTCTGGCCGATAATCGAGCGATGTCGGACGAATAGCCTCGTGAGCATCTTGAACATTAGCTGATTTTGAAGTGTAAACTGGCGGTTTAATCGGCAGAAATTCGCTGCCATATTGCTTGCCGATGAATTCGCGCGCCGCTGTCTGGGATTCGGGACTAAGGCGGACAGAGTCAGTTCTCATATAAGTAATCAAGCCGACAGAGCCTTCTTTTCCGATGGTAACGCCTTCGTAGAGCCGCTGCGCAAGCGACATAGTCTTGCTGTTTGAAAACCCAAGGCGACGCGATGCTTCCTGCTGAATGCTGCTGGTCGTAAAAGGCGGTTGAGGATTGCGATTGACGCTCTTCTTCGTAATATTGGTAATTTCATACTTTTGAGCAAGAATCTTCGAAATCAGCTCAGTTGCTTGTTCTTCTGATTTGATATAGTGGAGTTGCTCAAGAATTTTTCTTGTATTTTCGCGCTCTTCTTCGGTCGAGCCGGCAGAACCTTCAGGATTTTTAATGTTTTTTTTATCAAAAGCAACAAGTCGAGCTTTGAACGAAGCGTTTGCGGCATTCGAAAACGTGCCGAATATCGACCAATAATCAATAGGAACAAATTCCTGAATGTGCTTTTCCCGCTCGCAAATCAGGCGCAACGCAACGGATTGAACTCGTCCGGCACTCAACGCTTTTGTTGTTTTCGTTAGCATTGTATTTGATAAAAACGGAGAAACCTTGAAGCCGATGAGCCTGTCCATTACACGTCTGGCTTGTTGCGACATGAATAAATTTTCATCAAGCGCTCGTGGAGCTTTCAGTCCATTGGCAACGCCGTTCTTAGTAATTTCGTTGAACAGCACGCGTTGAATTTTTGGATTCTTCTCGCGAACTTCTTCGGCGATATGCCATGCAATTGCTTCGCCTTCGCGGTCGGGGTCAGTTGCTATTAAAACGTTGGACGCCGCTTCTGCTGATGTTTTTAAGCGTTTGATTACTTGCGCCTTGCCGCGAATCACAGAATAATAAGGCTCAAAATTCTTTTTTACATCGACGCCGAGTTTGTATGAAATCAAATCCTTTATATGCCCGACCGAGGCTTCTACAACATAATCCTTGCCAAGATATTTGTTAATAGTCTTGGCTTTTGCTGGAGATTCAACAATGACCAATGTTTTACTTTTCATTGTATACCTATTTATATATATATTCTTGTTATTT
>CAYLSY010000237.1:0-4370 GCA_964386275.1 uncultured Hyphomicrobiales bacterium | reverse complement strand
AACGCCATGAATTTAAGACTTCCGATTATCGCAATATTGTCATTTTTTTTTATTGTAAATATTAATAGCCTAAACGCACAAAACGAATCCCGAAACAACAATAATGATTCCTTGTGCTATAAGTTACAGTTCTACCAATACGATACTCTGTATTATAAAGTAATTTCATATGATAGTATTATAATCGACTTCGGAGACCCGCTTTATAAGGAGAGGACAGAGTATTTGGAAGTTGTTTGCGATTCTGTTTCGGAATACGGCTCTTTTTTCTTGACCTTAACGATGAAAAATTTTAAAGCCAAGGAATATATTACCCGCCAGCAAGATTCATCCATACGTACAACGAGTAAATGGGTCGGACGCAAAGTGCAAATTGAAATTGATTCCGTCGGCAAGAGACTTTCTTTTTCGAATTGCGGAAATCTAAATGCAGAATTAGCTCCCGGAGGCTCATTCCAGCCACATTTATTCTTTGAATTCGACAAAGGCTGCGTTCCTCCCGAAAAAAACTGGATTTTGGAATCAACCGACGTTTTACCCGAAAACGGTTTCCCGCTTGCAGTATTAAGGCATACGACTTTGTTTCGCTCAAAAATAAATTTAGACACATTGGGTTTTGACGTAAACCGCTTCGAATATGTCAGAACAGGACAAGGAAGTGTGGATTTATCAACTACTACTGACAGTTTCCGCATAACTAATGTCATCAACTCTTACGGCATCTATGATATTAGCACTGAACTATGGATACCTGTGCATTTTCGCGGCGCAGTCGAGCAAGTTCTAACCATTCATACCGAAGACTTTGAACCGAAAAAAGGCAACCACTATATTTTTACAGAATATACCCTTGACCGATTGATACCATCACCGAAGCGGAAGAAATATTATATTATGAAGCCATAATCTGCTTAGAGTTTATAATTATCCTCTTTTAGGATACACTCCCGACTGGGCAGAAATATTTAGGAAAATACCTATAGCTGCGGAATAGAACAGCACCGCCGTGCCGCCATAACTCACCAGCGGCATAGGTAAACCTGTCGTGGGCAGTAATCCGCTGTTAACGGCAGCGCTGACAGCCGCATACGTGCCAATTGTAATTAATATTCCTGCCGAGAGTAAATAACCGAACTCATCCGGCGCATTTTTTACTGTCTTCAGCCCGCGGATGATGATGAACAGAAAGATTGCAATCAGAATTACTGCACCAATAAACCCATATTCTTCGCCGATTATCGAAAAAATGAAATCACCGTAAGATTCCGGCAGGAAAAGGTGGCTTTGGCGGCTTTGTCCCGGACCGACGCCTGTTGCGCCGCCGTTGCCGAATGCGAGTATGGCTTGAGTAATTTGAAATTTATCAGGGTCGTCGGCGCCTTCGAAGCCTTCGCTCATTCCCATATACGCAAAAAGTCTTTGCCTGCGGTAAGGCGCAAGCAGCGCGTATATTCCCGATAGGAAGACCGCCGATATACCGGTTATTATCAAGTGAAAAACATTAGTGCCGCCGATAAACATTATTGCAAAAGATATCAGGAAAATAACGACGGCAGTGGACATGTTCGGTTGCAGCGCAATTAATACGCATACTGCGCCAGTCCACACCAACAACGGCATCAAACCGAACTTAAACGACTTGATTACCTCCTTCCGTTGCGAGATTAATGCCGCAATATGCGCCACCAGCGCAAATTTAGCGAATTCCGATGGCTGAAAGTTAAAAAATCCAAAATTAAGCCATCGATAAGCGTTATTAATTCTCGTGCCGAAAAGAAAAACTCCGACCAACAGCGCAATCGACAATACCAGCATCGGCAGCGAAATTTTCTGCCAAAAATGATAATCGATTTTCATGAAGGTGAACATGATGACAATGCCGAGTATCGCCCTAATCGTATGATTCCAAAAGAGCTTGTCTGCGCCGCCCATACGCGCTTCGCCGACCGGCGCGCTGGCGCTGTAAACAAACGCAATGCTGAAAAGCAGCAATGCCAGCGCCGGCAGCAGTATCAGCCAGTCAATGTGCCCGCGTTCCAGTGAAGGTTTATTATCCATTAGCAAAAACTTAATTCAATAATTTAAATGGAATTGTAAAAAAAAATTGAGCTTTATCGATAATAAATCATATCAAAATACACTTTTTCAATTGGGCGTTATTTTCAATACTGCACATTGACTAAATCATTAAAAAGATTAACTCGTCTCTATTGATAGAACGAAGAATCTTTCCTTTAAGCATAATATAAATAGATCGCTATAATTTGTAACGCTTTGAATTACTATTCTTCAGAAGTCTATTGAAATTTATAATCCATTCACAATTTCTTTGAACACTTCGCCGCGATGCTCATAATTGATAAACATATCGAATGATTTACATGCCGGCGAGAACAACACAACATCACCAGCTTGGCTTTCGGAACGGGCGCGTTCGACGGCAGTTTCGAGCATCGATTCCTTGAAGCAGCGCACTTTCGAGCTGAAATGATTGAAAATAGCATCGGCTTCTTCGCCTATGGCAACGATGCACTTAACGTTTTGCTCAACAAATTTATCGAGCGCCGAATAATCGTTGGAATCGCCTCTGCCGCCGGCAATCCAAACGAGAGGCTTGCGGTAACTCGACAGCGCATACCAAGCGGCATTGATATTTGTAGCTTTTGAATCGTTGATATAATCAACACCATTTAAAGAGCGGACGAACTCGAGGCGGTGTTCAACACCTTCGAACGACATTAAACAGTCCCTAATATCTTCGTTGCGGATTTCGAAGACGCGTGCAGCCGCAGCCGCAGCCATAGAATTATAAGCGTTGTGAACGCCCGGTAAGCGAATCTCATCGAAAAGCATTATTTTTTCCTCGTTATGCTGATTTAGAAAATTAATACGCATTTCGCTGCCGGATTTAAAAATCCCCACCTTTAGTTCCGAGAGCGAAAATGGCACAACGTTTGCTTTCGTCTTCGTTTTCCCCCCGAAAACGATTGCATCGTCGGCATTCAAAATTAAGAAATCTTTTTCATTTTGATTCAAAGTAATTTTAAATTTTGCTTCAATATATTTTTCCATTGAACCGTGATAATAGAGGTGGTCGGGCGTAATGTTCAGCAAAACAGCCACCTTAGGCTTAAAATCAACTATTCTGTCGAGTTGAAAACTGCTGACTTCGGCAACAACGATTGTGTCATCGCTGATTTTGCCGACGAATGAGGAAAGCGGTTCGCCGATATTCCCGGCGGCAACGGCTTTCCTACCGGACTTATTTAATATATAGGCAGTTAGAGTAGTCGTGGTGGTCTTTCCGTTTGTGCCGGTAATGGCGATGAGCGGATTTTTCATCATAGACGAGGCATACTCCAATTCGCTGATAATTGGTATTCCCAGCTTTTCAGCTTCGACGATAACCGGTGCTGTCGGCAATACCCCAGGCGAAGTTATGATTAATTCAGCACCTTTAAGCGCTTTTTCGCTGTTGCAGCCGAATTCCGATTCGATTTGCAGATTATTCAGCCGTTCGGAAATACCGACAAAGCTTTCAATAGGTTTTGATTCCGTTAAAAAAACTTTCTCGCCTTTGCTGACGGCGAGTTCTGCGGCTGCCAATCCGCTGCGAGCCGCTCCGATTATGGTTATATTCATATTAATTACTACTATAAAGAATAATGAAATAATTTTATGGTGCACATGTTGTTTTGATTTACATTTTTTAGGCTTGTAAAGTGGCAATCTCCACTTAATTTTTAATAAATACTGTTGTGCCTGAGATAATATCGTGCATAGCTCTGCGCTCTTTCGCTTGAACCCTGAAACAGCCTATGAATACTATGAGCGCAAATAAAGCCGCAAGGGATTCCAATAAAGATGAGTAAGTTATTCCGGCAAGGATGAATAATAGCCATGGCAAATGTTTTACGAGATAACGAATAAAGCTGCTGCCGAATCCGGCGCTTGAGCCGTCGGAGGCTGCCACTTTGATGTTCACTATCATTTTTCCGGGCGAGGCGCCAGCAAACAACTCGACCAATCCATAAAGAACCGCTGCTAATCCCAATCCGAACTCCAGCGATGAACGAAGATTGCCGATGAAATTTTGAATAACCTTGGCAAATGGATTACCGCTCTCTTCAGGTAATTCAGCCGATTCAACAGGCGTAACTGCCGGTAATGCGACTTTTGCTGTGTCTATGCGGTATTGTGGCTCTGTTTTAGCGTAATGATTCGAGCTGAGCTTAGTTCCCAAAGGAATTGCAACAACAATTGCAAGCGATATTATTAGCAATAAATCAATTACTGCCGATGATAATCTCAATCCGAAAGTAGTCTTTTCCATTTTTTCTCTATACTTAAAAATTAATAAAGAATCCAAT
>CAYLSY010000236.1:0-4375 GCA_964386275.1 uncultured Hyphomicrobiales bacterium | reverse complement strand
AATTTGATTATTTTTTTATGAATGAGCGTCGGAATAATTTATGAAAATAATTACTTTAATTTTTGCGGTATTATTATTATTTACTAATATCGGCACTGCTCAAGATTTGGGGCGCATTTCGGGTAATTTCCAAATCGATGCCCAAGGCTATACAAAAGACTCCGCCATCGGCACCGAAGACGTACCAGACGGCATGCGTTCCAATTCCTACCTGCTGCTGAATTGGGACTACGGCAACTTTAAAATCGGTATGCGCTACGAAAACTATTCGAACCCTCTGCTCGGCTTCGAGAAAGCTTACGCCGGCAGCGGCATCGCCTATCGCTTCTTCGAATACAAGGAAGACTTATTTGATGTTACTGCTGGTAACTTCTATGAGCAATTCGGCAGCGGCATCATTTTCCGCTCCTACGAAGAGCGACAACTCGGCATTGACAATGCTATGGACGGTTTTCGTGTCCGTTTCCGTCCGTCGGAAGGGATTGAACTGAAGGCATTAATTGGCAAACAACGTAACTTTTGGGGACTCGGCGACGGCATCGTCCGCGCCGCCGACGCTCAATTCAGCTTGGGAAGCCTAGTCGAAGGCATCGTGGGCGAAGGGAATGACCTTATCCTTGGCGGCTCGGTCGTAAGCAAATACCAAACCGACATGCAAACGTATCTGGATTTACCGCTGAATGTGCTTGCATATTCATTGAGAGCTGGTTTTTCGTCCGAAGGATTCAATTTCGATGCCGAATACGCCTATAAGTTCAACGACCCGAATGCAACGAACAACTACAATTTTAACCCGGGGTACGGTTTAATACTAAACGCCGCAATTTTCGGCTCGGGCTACGGCTTGACAATAAATGCGCACAAAATCGATAATATGGATTTCCGTTCGAGCCGCGATGCCCGCTCGAACAGCCTCACGCTCGGTTTCATTCCTCCGCTAACGCTGCAACACGCCTTTCGTTTGACAACCATCTATCCTTTTGCGACTCAATTGAACGGCGAAGCCGGTATTCAAGCGGAATTCACATATACTTTTCCAGCAAACTCTTTTCTGGGCGGCGAATACGGCACAACGGTCAATCTGAACTACTCGCGTGTTCAATCCATCGACACAACTCACACAGAAATGGATACCGTCAAGAACCGTCCTTTCAAATATGATTCACCATTCTTTGGAATCGGTTCTCGCTGCTATTTTCAGGATATAACGCTCGAAATTTCAAAGAAATTTTCGAAAGATTTTAAATCTTTCTTCTCAGTCGTTAGCGTTGTTTATGACAAAGATTTGCTCGAAAACGGCGGCGCCGCTAAAATCGGCAAAGTATATGCCACAACTCTTATTGCTGAACTGACATACAAGTTTTCTGTGAAGAATTCGTTGCGTTGCGAGTTTCAGTATATGTTCTCGACTCAGGATTCGACCTTGCATCAACCCGATAACATAAACGGAGACTGGGCAATGGTTCTGGCGGAATACACCATCGCGCCGTCGTGGTATTTCACTGTATGGGATGAATATAATATCGGAAATGAGTTCGTGGAGAATCGCTTGAACTACCTGAACGGTGCTGTGGCATATGTTCACAATAGTTTCCGTGTATCGCTCGGCTATGGCCGCCAAAGAAGCGGCGTTCTTTGCGTCGGAGGCGTCTGCCGAACGGTGCCGGCGTCGAACGGACCGAGCCTGTCGGTATCGGCAACGTTTTGACATTATTCAACATTAAAACCAATTCATGTTTTTACTCTTGAATTGAAAAGAAAGCGGGTTAAATGGACTCCACCTGTCAAAAGCGGAGTCCATTTAAGCATATTTCAGTTCCATCATTTTATGGAAAATGGGAAAAAACATAGTCCAATTTCGTTATCGACAATCATTTACTTTGCAACTACCACATTCAATGTATACTTATTATCCCCTGAAGTAATTACAGCAATATAATTACCTGAAGCCAATCCGGTTAAATCCAGCTTTTCAATATAAAAACCAGGATGCGCAATCGACAATACTTCTTTTGCGTTTAAATCGAATAATTTTATATCTTCCATCGGAATAGTCGAACTAATGAAAAGCTCGTTCATTGCCGGATTAGGGAACGCTTCGAATTTATCTGCGACTTTTGGTATTTCAAGCACGTCGACCGAAGGGTCGTATTCATAGCAACCTATATCATACTTGCCCTGCAACGGTCGCGTGCGTCCATCCAAATCGATAGAAGGAATTCCTGAACCGCCAACACCGGTATCGATGGCAGGCGATGTCTTAAGCAAATGATAGTTACCGACTTCTCCCCAACTTGGCTTGATGAATTGAGCGTCGGCTGAAAAACAAATATTACCGAAATTATTAATGGTTTCCATTGTATAATCCGAACCATTTGCTTGAAGCATGACATCTTCGCCAAGTATATAGAATATATTGTTTTGAGCCATAAGAAATACGTTTGGATTGCTATAGAGTCTTTTACAGGTTTCGCCTTGGAAAATGCAGTTTCGCATAATGACTTGAATCGATGTTTGCTCGTCGTAATTAAAAGTGCCGATATAATGTCCACGAGGCGAGCCGTCATGCACAGTAATATTTGTCAGATAGATTATACCGTTTGCTTGATTGCAATTTATTATTAAGGATACCCATGGCGTTGACTCGGGGTTGCCGCCGCCTACTCCGTAAATAAGGCAGTTTTCTAACTTGCTGCCCTTGCCCCAGACCTTGAATCCATCGCCGAAATTATTTGCTGAAATACAATTATGGAAGAATGTGCCTTGCGCCTTAGAGTCGAATCCGTCGCCAAGATTGAATTCGCACGTCGTATAACCGATTTCGATGGGACCTTCAGATTCTTCTATTCCTATGCCATCGGGCCTGTCCCACTGTGAAATCTGGTCTTGTCCCTGATAAAATCTGCCGGCATTTTTAAGTTTGCAGTTATTGATAATTACATTTGTCCAACCTTTTCCGGTTGTTTTCGGGCGAGAACCTATCAAAGTGCCTCCGGTATTAAAGATTTCACTATCGAGGATTCTCAAATTTTTAATATTACCGGTAAGATTGATACCCGTCTCTTCGATGTGATGAATAATCAGTCTCGACAAAACAATATTTGAATCGGCTGCGTCAACATCTTCGGGCAAACTTTGAACGCCGTCGCGTAAACCGCCAGAGTATGGCTCATCAATTTCGCTGGTGATTTCAAGGTAATCAATATAAATATTCGAACCGCCGGCAAGGTCGATGGCCGCGCTTAGTCCCAATCCGGCAGTGCCTTTGCAGCGAAGCACCGGGCGAGTGATGCCGTAACCGTAGATTGCAGTCGAGGCATTTGCCTTGCCAGAAGGAGGTGTCAGCATATCGTCCCAATAAGTTTCCAAAATATATTCGCCAGATTGGATAACCAAAGTATCGGCGGATTTCATTTGTTTTGTAGCATAGCCCGGATGAGCAAATGCGTCTGTTGGGCTTAAACCGGTGTTTGAGTTCGAGCCTGATTTCGAAACATAGTAAATTGTAGCGGATAAATTGGAATAAATAAGAACAAGAAAGAGTAAATGAACAATTTTTTTCATTGCAGCCCCATAATTGAATGATAAATGTTAATTAATTTTATATTATGTGAATATCTGTTCAGAAAATCTTGTTCAAAGAGAATTTTAAAATTAGGGTACTAATGGTAAAAGTAAAATAATATCATAACATGCTTTGTTGCGACTATTTAGCGCTCCTTCTTGTTTCCAGCAGTTTATCAAATCTTACGAGCTAATATATGTCTCAACTATTATATATAGAGTTTAATTATTATTCTGTTATTTCGTAAAGGATTACTTCAGCTAATACAAATTAAGAAAAATAAAGAAAATTGCAAATAAAAACAGATAAAGAAGGTAAGAAAGTTGGATTTTGTATTGCAAAATCCAGCTTTTTCTTTAGAAAAAATTAAAAATACCCGAAAGCGTCTGCTACACAAGGTGGCGTTTGCCACTTATCAAGCGTAAGCAATGTGAATTAAAAGAAATATGTGCATTATTAATATTATTTCATTTTTCTTTATAATCTCAGTTTACGCATTAGAAATAGTTAAATATACTAAAAATGGCTGCCAATCAAGAAAATCCCCCTACCCCCTTTTTGCAAAGGGGGAAAAAGAAATTTCTTGATAAGTCATCAATTAGCATACAACTAGAAACAATGCGATTTGTCTATTGAGTTTTTGGGGATAATAGAAAATTCACCAGCTCACGTTTCCCCAAAGAAGGAAAAGAGCGACTTTCTTAACTAATATATTATCATGCACTTATCAAAAATGGAATATCATTTTATAGAATTGAGGAAAAATTTTGAAATGACATTATTCCTACGACTTTTCGATAGGTATTGTAA
>CAYLSY010000235.1:0-4382 GCA_964386275.1 uncultured Hyphomicrobiales bacterium | reverse complement strand
TGCGGTGAAATTGACTCCGCTTCCTTCTGCAAGCATTTTAAGCGGAATTAATCCTTGGTCATGGTACATGGCAATATAGCCGTCATATTGCTCGTAAAGCCGATGCGCAAAAAATCCGTCGGCAGCGAAAGGTTCGCTTACGTCAATATCCTCATTACGGCAAAGCTCAATAGCCGGAATAATCATATTAATTTCTTCTTCGCCGATGTCGCCTTCTTCTCCGGCATGAGGATTGAGTCCAAGCACGGCAATTTTCGGATGGGTAACTCCGAAATCAATTTTTAAACTCATATCAAACAAACGAATAACTCCAGCAAGGAAGCCTTTCGATATAAGGTTTGGAACACTTCTTAGAGGCGTATGAATTGTTGCCAACGCACATCGTACTTTATCAGTGCATAGTATCATCAACGGAGTATCGGCTCCGCAGCGGGCTGCAATCATCTCGGTATGGCCCGGAAAGCGCCATCCGGCAAGCGAAACGGAATGCTTCGATATAGGCTGAGTGAGCATTGCGTCGTAATTGCCTGCAATGGTGGCTTTGACTGCGTATTCAATTGCCGAGGCGGCAAGTTTCCCCGCTTGCGCAGAACTGGCGCCGAATTCGATTGATGCCTTGGGATTGGTGTCAATTACATTATATAATTTTTCGGCAAATCTAATTTGAGAGCCTATAACGGTATATTTAATATTAATACGGTCCAAATACTCTGTAACGGTATCAATATTACCGACTATATCGACAAGGCTATCGTTCATGAAGGCTTCGTCCCGCTCCAAACTAAGCAGCGCTTTTGCAAGGCATTCTATTCCGATGCCGTTGCAGTCACCGATTGTTGCGATTAGGTTCATAAGAATATAATTTAAAGTATAATTTCTATTATAAAGAAAAGTGAATATATTTTCATTAAACGCAAATTTCTTTAAATTCACATTGTTACCGCTTGAAAAAGTGGCAACCGCCACCTTTATTAATAGTATATTTCATATTCATAATATATCCACACTTTTTTACTCATCCAAACTCAACACCGCCAGAAACGCCTCTTGCGGTATTTCGATTGAGCCCACTTGTTTCATGCGCTTTTTGCCGGCTTTTTGTTTTTCGAGCAGCTTGCGCTTGCGGGAAATATCGCCGCCGTAGCACTTGGCGGTAACGTCTTTACGTAGCGCCTTAACGTTTGTACGTGAGATGATTTTAGCTCCGATTGCCGCTTGAATCGCCACTTCGTACATCTGGCGTGGAATCAAATCTTTCAGTTTTGAACAGAGTCGCCTTCCCCAATCAAACGATTTCGAGCGGTGAACAATCGTCGAAAGGGCATCGACGGGGTCGCCGTTGAGCAAAATGTCGAGTTTGACGAGGTCTTCCGCCTTATAGTCGGTGAACTCGTAATCGAGCGAAGCATAGCCGCGGGTCAGCGATTTCAGCTTGTCGTAAAAATCGAAAACGACTTCGGCGAGCGGCAGCTCGAATGTCATATCGACGCGTTCGGCGCTAAGGTAAGTCGTGTTGCCCGGAACGCCTCGGCGGTCCATGCACAGCTTCATAATATTTCCGATATACTCGGTTGGAGTAATGATTTGCGCTTTGATGAACGGCTCTTGAATTTCGCGGATTGTGCCGATTGGCGGCAACTGCGCTGGATTGTCAATATAAAGCACATCGCCGTTGGTTTTAACGACTTTGTAGCGGACGTTCGGCACGGTTGTAACGATGTTTTGGTCGAATTCCCGTTCGAGCCGCTCTTGGACTATTTCGAGGTGCAATAACCCCAAAAAACCGCAGCGGAAGCCGAAACCGAGCGCGTTCGAAGTTTCAGGTTCGAACGTAATTGCCGAGTCGTTCAAAACGAGTTTGGCGAGTGATTCGCGCAAATCTTCGAAATCGTCGGCGCTTGAAGGATAGATACCGCTGAAAACCATTGGCTTGACTTCGCGGAAACCTGAAATTGGCTCGCTGCATGGTTTGTTGTAATGCGTGATTGTATCGCCGACTTTCGTGTCTTGCAAATTACGAATGCTTGCATTAAAATAACCGACATTACCGGCAGCGAGCATTCCTGTTCGCTGGCGTTTCATAAGCATAATGCCGACTTCTTCGACTTCGTAGGTCTGGTTTGTCGCCATGAAAAGGATTTTATCCTTTTCCTTGAGTGTGCCGTCGAAAACCCGCAGATTGACAACTACACCGCGATAGGGATCGAATATCGAATCGTATATTAATGCCCTGAGCGGCGCATTCGGGTCACCTTTTGGCGGAGGAATGCGTTTTACAATTGCTTCTAATATTTCGTCGATGCCTATGCCCTGCTTGGCGGAGCATTTCAAGATTTCCTCTTCCTTGCAGCCGATTAAATCGACGATTTGCTTGGTTACGCTTTCGATTGTAGTTTGGGCGCTGGGCAAATCAATTTTGTTAATAACCGGTATGATTTCCAAATCGGCATCAATAGCCAAATACAAGTTGCTAATTGTTTGCGCTTCGACGCCTTGCGTTGCGTCGACAATAAGCAAAGCGCCTTCGCAGGCTGCGAGCGAGCGCGATACTTCGTAAGTGAAATCGACATGACCGGGTGTGTCAATCAGATTCAATATGTATGTTTCGCCGTCGGGCGCTGTATAGTCCATCTGAATGGCATGTAATTTAATCGTAATGCCGCGCTCTTGTTCGAGCGGATTGTCGTCAAGGATCTGATTTGTAACCATTTCGCGTGCGGTAACGCGTCCCGTACGCTCCAGCAAACGGTCTGCCAGTGTGGATTTCCCGTGGTCTATGTGAGCAATAATGCAGAAATTGCGGATTTTTTCCATCTTAACAATTATTTCAATATTTTCATTAGTGCATATTTATACAAGTTACAAAGTTACGAAAGTTTATCTATTCGGCAACCGACTTTATTCCTTTCACAGTATTATAGAATGAACACATACACTTACATTATTAAATTTAAACTGATTTAGTTAATTACAATAAAAATATATTTTGTTTATAATTCAGATTTTTTTAACTTAACAAAAGATTAATTAAATATTAACAGATAATTCCCTGTTTTTTTAACATATAGGAGTTCGTATGAAGAAAATTTTTCTACTGGTTATGGCAATTTTCGCCATAAATACATTCTCTCAAGCCCAAGACTTCAAATTTTTCGGGTTTTCGCAGCATTGGATTAATTTTTATCAAGATGCTAATATACCCGCTGGAAGCACTGGCATTGCCGAAAATACTTGGGGTTTCGTCAATAACCGCGCCCGCTTGGCGTTTAAAAACGACATGAACGATATGTTTGGCATTACAGCTATACTCGAGTTCGCCAAAGCCGATAAAGTCAACTTGGATTTCTTTGCAAATGTCCGACTAGACCCACTAGCAACGTTTAAACTTGGTCAATTCCAGCCGCATACTCAATCATGGGAAAGCACCATTTCGCCTGCCGATTTAAAATTCTACGAATATGCCGATGTATCACTTAAAACCTCCGCCTATTGCGGATTTGATGCGCTTCGCGACGTCGGTCTTCAATTTTTCGGCAAGAATAATTGGATGAGCTATGCGTTATTTATCGGCAACGGACAGGGACGTTTCAATTTTGCCGGAGCTGATAAATATATCAAGAACCGAAAACTCGGTCAAGCCTTGTACGGCGCTCGACTGGACTTTTATCCCGACAAAGGCTTGAGAATTGGAGGAAACATCAACATCAGTAAACAAGACAGCGTTAATCTAAATGATAAATATTATAATATCGACAAAACCATTTACTCTGCCGGTTTCGAAATAAACGGCTGGCTCTGGGAACCGCTGATTGCCGAATTGGAATACGCCGCCGGCAAAGTAAACGATAAGGATTTTGCGCACACAACTGCCAATACCGGCAAAACATTCGACCTTTATGGTATGTATACAACGCTTGGTGTAAAAATACTTAAAGAACTTCACGTACTGGCTCGCTACGAAAATTATAACGAAGATTACAATGATGGTTTGTATTACAAAACTGCAAAAATATATTCAGGCTTAAGCTGGTATTTCTTTAAAGAAAACAAAGAAGTTGCAAAATTAGCGCTCAATTACTGCTTGTCGAATTTGAAATACGACGGCAATACCGGCGGCGTTTACACAACATTTGATAAGAATTATAATTCCGTTGTTCTGCTGCTTCAGCTTAGATACTAAACCTAATTGAATCTTAAAAACACTTCCTAATTGTTACTCTAAAGCACATCCGATTACTTTCGAGTCATCGGATGTGTTTGATTCTACAAGGTAAAAAATCATAGACTGTTAATCAAAAGATAGAAATTGATTTTTACAGTTATTAATTTAAATTCTATGTTTCATTGTTCATTCTTCGCTTCGAATAGCATTATTTCTTTAA
>CAYLSY010000234.1:0-4384 GCA_964386275.1 uncultured Hyphomicrobiales bacterium | reverse complement strand
TAAAACGAGGCACAGGGCTGAAAACAAATAAAAACAAACAAGCGATTTGAATTAATGATTTACTTAGAAATGAAGATTTCTTAAAAGAATATGTAAGGCTTGCGATTAGCTCTGATAATCCAATTCCTGCGAGAATAGACGCAGCGGCATAAATCCTCGAAAAATGATAAATCGATAGTTTGTTTTCAATAATTACCGTTGCCAGCAACAACATGAAAACAATGATAGAAATTTTAATTACTTTAGCATTATCAATAAAAGAGCGTTTATTCAGTATAATAAAGAAGCAAATCGTCAAGCCCGTAAACAATAAAATTGAAAAATATTCCAAAAGAAAAATAGAAGTATTGTGAATAACGAACTTAATAAACCCGGAGTTAAAAATAATATTTGTTGAATATCCACTTAAGAATTTTTGCACTAACCAAAAACCTTGCCATGAGTCTCGATTTAATATTGGAATCAAGCCGATAATTGTAATAGCGACAAAGCCGATAAAATAAAAAAGATATTTTAAAAGTAAGCTTTTGTATGGTTTTTTCAGATAAAAATCCCAGATAATCGGAACCAATAAAACAATTAAAAGAGTATATTTTATACCGAACAAAAAGCCGATTAGCACGCCGTTGAGCAGCCAAACCGCTTTCCTATCCTTAGAATAAAGAATATTGTAGCAAAGCAGTAATATCGGCAGCTGCGCAAAGTTTTCGGGATGCATTGTCGAAGAGAAATTCAATATAACATAGGAAACAGCGTATACTAATACCGAAACAGCAGCATAATTACGTTCTGGAAAGCTTCTCGATAATATTTTGTACATCAACAATACGGTTGCCGATTGCCATAAAACATCGAAAAGCCTTACCAGAACCGGTTCGTTACCAGTTAGGATATATATTAGAGAATAAAATAAATAGAATAGCGGCGGTTTAATATCTATATAATCGAAGTAAATACTCCCGCCTTTGACAATAGTTTTTCCGGCTTGCAAATAAATTGATAGATCGCTCGACAGCGGAAAAAACAGCATGAACAAGAGAATAAATACTACAGTTAGAGAAAGGAATAGCGCAGGTTTTGGGATATTTATCATCTTAAGTTTACTGTCTTTTTACATATTCGTTGTTAATTAACTCTTCTTCTTCGGCAGTTAGAATGCGGTTTCTGCGTTGCATTACGGTTTTGGCGACTTCTATAGCTTTGCTCAAATGATAAACCGACAAGCCTTTAGCTCCGCCCCAAGCGAAAGACTGAATCCGCTTAGGCAAGAAACCATTGGCAACAAGCACCCCACATATTCCTGCGACAGTTCCGGTATTGAAAACAGTATTTATGGCAGTTTTTGTATGGTCTCCGCAAAGCAATCCAAGAAACATTCTGCCTGTCTCAATATCTCGATTAGGAAATGAGATTTTGATATTACCGTAAGTGTTTTTGAGGTCGGAATTATTTGTGCCGGCGCCAAGATTTACCCATTCGCCAAGGTATGAATGCCCCAAAAAGCCGTCATGTTGCTTGTTTGAGAAGGATTGAATTATCGAGTTTTCGACTTCGCCGCCGACTTTGCAATAAGGACCGATTGTTGTCTTTTCGTAAATTTTAGAGCCGATTTTAATAATTGAATTATCTCCGATTGCGCATGGACCGATTATTGTAGCGCCGGACATGATTTTAACGCCATTGCCGATGACGACGCTCCCTTGGCTTGCGTCAATAACGACGTTTGGCATTATTGAGCAGTTTTCGCCTATGAAAATGCTGTTGCCGTTCAAAAAATATACTCCGTCTGTTGAAGATAATTCCTTGGATGTTCGAAAATCAATGTATTTTTTATCTTCTTCAATTTGCGCGGCATTGTAATCGAGAGCATCCCAAAGGTAGTCGATAAAACGAACATCGTCGACATTCGAGCGAAGCGCGTCAATTAATGTATTGGAGAAATCAAATGGTTGACCGGCTCTAAGCAGGCGGTTGTCAACGTTGTATAGGGCGAAAAGACGTTCTTGGCAATAAAAAGCAATCGGTTTATTGGAAGTATCTCGAATAACCTCATTGATTCTTTGAAGCAAGGCTTGGCTAGGAATGACCGAAGCATCAATTAACAGGGATGAGCGCCCAACATGTTCGTTATTTTTAATATTGAATCGCTTAAAGAACGAAGCTAAATGTTTTTGTCTTCCTAAATATGAAATGGCTGTTTCTGGCGCAATATTTTTGTATTTTTCGAAGAGCATTGTAATACCGCATCTGACTTCCCATTGGCAATGCAAAATGGAGAATGGGTATAAATCATCAGCTCGGGCAGACTCGGCGATAACAATATTTTTAATTAAGCAGTCCATCGACTTCCTTTTGCTGAATAGCCGCAGGCAGGTTGATATTGAAAGTCGAACCGAGGTCTCGGACGCTATCAACCCAAATTTTTCCGTTGTGCCGTTCTATGAATTCTTTGCAAATAATTAAGCCCAAACCAGTGCCTTTTTCCTTATGTGTGCCGAGTGTCGAAGAGTTAACGTCAATCCTGAATAATTTCTTTAATTGCTCCGGGCTCATTCCGACGCCATTATCACTGACAGCGATATGAACAAATTTGTTATCATCGATATAATTGCCCGAGATTTTGATTTCGCCACCGGATTCAGTAAACTTAATCGCATTCGAAACAAGGTTTCTCAAAACAGCGGAAATCATGTTTTCATCGCAATAGGCATACAAATCATCGGCAAGTTCATATTTAATGGTAATATTTTTCTTTTCGGCAGTAATTTTCAAAGGTTCGGTGCAGTATTTAATCAACATCGTTAAATTGCTGTTTCGTGGCTCGAACTTCATTGTACCGGATTGGGTTCGAGACCATTCGAGCAGGTTCTCGAGCAATTGAAAAACCCCTGCAGAAGCGCCTTTCATCATATCAATCATTTCTTTACGCTCTTCATCGGATATTTCGTGATAGCTATCCGAGAGCATTGCGGTCAGTTCTTTGAAGCTTCCAACCGGATTTTTCAGGTCATGGGCAATTATCGAGAAGAATTTGTCTTTCGTGGCATTAAGCTGTTCCATTCGGTCGTAAGCATAAAGAGCTTCCTGAGTTTGAGCTTCGAGTTCAATATTTGCTTGTGACAGCTGTTTTTCGTTCTCATGCAAAAGTGTATTTGCCTTTTTCAGTTTAAGCATATTTCGAAGAAGGAAGATAACAAGAAGGCAGATTAAAACAAATGCCGAAGCAAAAGTAATCATGAAGAGCATATACTTCTCTGATTCTTTCTCCTGAAGCCGAGCATCGGTCGAAAGCGAATCAATTTCCTTTTGCTTTTTATCCAAGTTGTATTGAATCTGTAAGATGGCGATTTTTGTATTGTTTTCGCTGCTGAGCAAACTATCGCGGATTTGAGCCGCTAATTTGAAATAATACAATGCCTTGGGAAAATTCTTTTTCTTTTCATACAGTTCCGAAAGCGTTGTGCCTGATTCTTTCATCTGGTCTTTAAGGTTAATTTTTTTTGCTGTTTCGAAGGCATCCAACAGCCATTTCTCAGATTTGGCAAGTTCATTCATTTGAAAATAAATAGCTCCGAGATTGACTTTTGCTGATGTTTGGGAATGAATATTATTTGTTAGTGTTGCATAATAATAGGCTTTTTTAAAATATTCGAGAGCATCGGTATTCATTTTTAAGTCTTTGTATATCATTCCGATAATGTTGTAAATCCTTGAGAAGCCGGATGTGTCATTAATTTTTTCCTTAATCAGCAAAGATTTTGTGTAGCACTCTAAAGCGTTTTTAAAATCTTTATCTAAGTAGTATATAATACCTAAATTGTTGAGTATAGACGAAATGCCGAGTTTATTTCCTGTGGCTTCGTGCAACGCAAGAGCTTTCCTGTAATACTCAACAGCCATATCATACTGTTCAAGTCCACGATAAGAGACACCAATGTTATTAAGCGATTGAGCCATACAGGTAGTATCATACTCCTGCTCGCTTAATCGTAGTGATTTAAAACTATACTCCATGGACTGAGCATAATTGCTTATCATGTTGTAAATCGTGCCGAGATTATTGAAACTGAGCATTAGTCCTTTCTTATAATCGGATTTTTCGGCAAGGACAACAGCTTGCATAGCGTAATGTATGGATGAATCGGAGAATTTATTGAAGAACAGTTTTGACAGCTCAATATAAGCGTCGACTTTTGCTTTGTCGTCGTTGGATGTATTAATCACATTTAAAAGACTATCTTTTGTGTAACTTTCGACAGAAAATACACTTATGCACTCTCCACAAAAGATGGTTACTATTAATAATGTAATTAAAAATGCACGCATTTATTTATTTAGTTTTTTTATCAAGATTTTCTAAAATGAATTTTCTGTAAAGAGAAAA
>CAYLSY010000233.1:0-4435 GCA_964386275.1 uncultured Hyphomicrobiales bacterium | reverse complement strand
ATTAAAAAAATATTACCTTAAAGACCATCTCTGGGCCTCCGGTTATATCTGCTTCTCTGATAATTTAGGTAACCTGAAAAATGGTCCCGATAATGAGAAAATTATGTACTATATTAATAATTATTCAAAACTTGGTTTCAACCAAAAGAAAATAAAATCAAATTCAATAAAAAAATTTTATTGCACTTAAGTGCAATTCTTTTTTCATCTGACCGTTTAATATTTGTTCATTGGAACAGATTATTCTTTTAATAAATAGTTTTCAATTACTATTGAATAACATCAGAATACTTGAATTGAATTGCACTTAAGTGCAATATTCATCAATTAACGAAGGTATAATTATGAGAAAGATATTTTTCCTTTTATTATTAAATCTTATTGCAATAAATTTTACTGATGCGCAAGTAGTAAAGCATTTCAAGGCTGAGGCAAAACCAAGTAAGGTTTCTGTAAAGGCAAAGGAAAGGTTTACAATTGATTTAAAGGTTAAGTTTGACAAGGGCTGGCACACATATGGTATGCAGGAGGGAGAAGCTTCCGAAGAAATTGGACCTTTACCTACAGAAATTTCTCTAGAACCTGCATCAAAGCTAGCACTGAAAGGAAAAGTGAAGGCGCCCAAGGGCAAGAAGGAGTATGACAAAGAATTCCAGATGGATGTAATAGTGTATGAAGGGGAATTAACATTTACCATTCCAGTGGAAGCTAAGAAGGATATTAATTTCGAAACAGAAAAGATTAATGTTGTATTTACAGTTCAGCAATGCGACAAATCGGCTTGTTTACCGCCTGAGGGTTTCAAAATACCTATAAAAATTGAAGATGGAATGGAATCTGTTAAAGATGACAGCAAGAATACAGAATCGGTTGATACAACAACAAGCGAAACAATAACACCCGAGAGCAATAAAGATACATCCGGCAGCAATAATTCCGACAGAGATAATGTTGACAAAGAATTGTCTGACTCTTCAGGAGGTTCTATTAATGATGCTCAATCGATTTGGGCTGTGATATTGGTGGCGGCAGCCGGTGGAGCAGCATCGCTATTGATGCCCTGCGTATTTCCTATGGTACCTATTACTGTATCGTTTTTTACAAAAAGATTCGAACAAAAAAAAGGTAAGGGAATACGAGATGCTCTGGTTTATGCTTTGGGAATAATATTTACATTTACGGCTTTTGGAATGATAGTATCCTTGATATTTGGAGCATCGGAAGTACAGAATATCTCGAATAGCCCATGGGTTAACTTGTTTATTACTGTGATATTTATTGCATTTGCATTGAGCTTGTTCGGAGCCTTTGAAATTCAATTGCCAAGCGGATTGCTGAACAAGTTGAATGCAAAAAGTCAGCAAGGCGGCGGTATTTTCAGCGTATTATTGATGGGATTAACATTTTCTTTAGCTTCGTTTTCTTGCACCGGACCAATTGTTGGCGCATCATTAGCAGCCGCGGCTAAAGGCTCATGGTTCTATCCGCTTATTAGTATGTTGGTATATTCAACCGTGTTATCAGCTCCTTTCTTTTTATTGGCATTATTCCCTAAAGCGCTAAGTTCAATGCCGAGAGCAGGCGGTTGGATGAATAATATAAAAACGGTTTTGGCTTTTCTACTTATCGCTTCTTGCGCCATTTTCCTTAATAATGCATTAATTAGCTGGGATGCAGAAATATCCCGCGAATTGTTCTTGTCGATTTGGATAGCATGCGCATTACTTAGCTTTTTATATATTTTGGGCGTCTTCAAAATGACGCACGATTCGCCAGTAGAAAGCATCGGTATCATGAGAGTATTATTTGCAGCATTCTTTCTTACAATCACAGTATTTTTAGTCAACGGAATGTTTGGGAAAAGCTTAGGTTTTCTCGACTCATTCGTACCTATTTCCAAAACTGCTGACGAAGTAACAATAAACAAAGAATATACAAACTACGAAGAAGCATTAGCTGCTGCAAAAAAAGAGGGTTTGAACATATTTCTCGATTTTACCGGAAAACATTGCAAAAATTGCAAGAATATGGAAGCGACTATGTTTCCGCGTCCTGCAGTTGCCGCCGCAATGAGCAAGATGATTAAAGTAAAATTGATTACTGACGTTCCCGGCGAAGAGTACGAGAAAAATAAGCAATTGGAATACGAAATGTTCAATACTGTCGCATTGCCTTTGTATGCTATAGTGTCGCCAGATGGTAAAGTAATTGCAACAACAGCTTATACTTCGAGCGAAACAGAATTTGTGGAATTCTTGAAAAAAGGTATAAAAAAGTAAACTCGACAATGGCTAAGCATTCATTCACGACTAATCCGGATTTCGCATCCGACATGCGCGGAAAAATCTTCCGAATCGCAATAATCTGCCTTGCCCTTGTTTACATCGGACGATTAGCGCATTTACAAATTGTTCAGGGCAGCATCTATCGTAGCGTCAGCGAAGCCCAAGCCATTAAGGAAGAAATCGTCGAACCGTTTCGTGGAATAATATATGACCGCAATGGCAAGCTGCTTGTTCATAATGAACCTTCTTACACAATCTCTATTACGCCCAAGGAATTTGTTCGTAGCCCGGCTGCTCTAAATCTCTTGTCCTCGATTATTGATGTCGACACAAGCGTGATAATGAGAATGCTTGACCCTTATTTATCAAAAGACAGACACCGCCCGCAAAAGCTGTTCAAAGACATCAGCTTCGATATGGTGGCAAAAATAGAGGAGTTCCACGAATTTCTCCCCGGCGTTGCCGTGGTGGTCGAATCAAAAAGATTATACAATTTTGATGTCCATATGGCTCATTTATTGGGCTATACCCGCGAAATTTCGCGCGATGATTTGGAAAAAATACGACAAAAAGCTATTGATGATTTAAAAAAGTCGAAAGAACCTTATACATCGCGTCAAATAGATGAAAAAGCTTATTACCGCCGAGGCGATATTATCGGTATCAGCGGGCTTGAACGCTCATATGAAAACGAATTGAGAGGTTCAAAAGGTATCCGGTTCATCATGGTTAACCCACTTGGCGAGAAGACAAATAATTATAATAACGGCGAAAATGATTCGCTTGTGCGAAACGGCTTTGATATGTATCTTACTATCGATAAAGACCTTCAAATCAGAGCCGAAAAGAAATTCGACGAGAAAAATTATCGTGGCGCAATAGTCGCAATGGACCCACGAAACGGAGAAATACTCTGCTTTGCTAGCAAGCCAGATTACGATTTAACGCTATTGAGCGGCAAAGTATCTCAAGAAGTATACAGCAGCCTCTCGAACGACCCGGGAAAACCGCTCTACAGCCGTGCTTTGCAATCGGGCTATCCTCCGGGTTCAACTTGGAAAATGCTCGTTGCGCTTGCCGGATTGCAAGAGGGCTTGATTGATACTCGTTCAACTATAGTATGCGGAGGCTCATTTCAGTTCGGAAACCGTTCATTCGGCTGCCATGGCGCACACGGCGCAGTCAACGTTATTCGTGCCATTCAAGCCTCATGCAACGTCTTTTTCTATAAATTAGCTTTGCGGATTGGCCTCCAGAAATTGACTGAATATGCTGAAATGTTCGGCTTTGGCAAAACTACCGGAATTGACTTGCCTAATGAACGAAAAGGATTCTTTCCGACTTACGATTGGGTGAAAAAGAAGTTCGGACAAGGCTCGGTCCAAGGCAGGCTCGTCAATTATGGTATCGGACAAGGCGAAATTCTCGTTACGCCGCTTCAAATGGCACAATATGTTTCTGCTTTAGCTAACAAAGGAACGATTTATCAACCTCATGTTGTCAAATACTACTATAACAATATAACAAGTCGTTACGATTCCCTTACATTTTCCCACAGAGAAATTCCAATTGATAAAAGGTATTTCGATATCGTTCAAAAAGGAATGTTCGACGTTGTAAATACACCCGGCGGCACTGCATACGGCATACGCGACGCTCAAGTTGCGATTTGCGGCAAGACTGGTACCGCTCAAAATCCTCAAGGCAAAGACCATTCATGGTTCATATGCTATGCGCCGGCAGATAATCCTGTTATTGCCGTAGCATGTATCGTGGAAAATGCAGGTTTCGGTTCGACCGTCGCAGCTCCTATTGCTGCCGAAATCATCAGGGCATACCTTTTCCCGAATTCTCCATCACTTACTCCTACTCAGGAAAATGCAGTTACCGAGCAGTTCACTAACTCAGACCATTAGCGCATGGTATGCAATCTGACAAAATAAGCTGATAAATGATTATCAAGCTTAATGCTTTTGAAAATCGCCGTAAACTATGATTTTCTGTTTATAATAATATCCTCCAATATTCAACCAACCATATTCACGGGAAAATATTCTCACTATCAAAAGCGATACTATAAGTTGCAAATTCATTCGATTATGCACCTTAATAATATGTTTTTTATCATACTTCTAGAAAACAACATGAAA
>CAYLSY010000232.1:0-4441 GCA_964386275.1 uncultured Hyphomicrobiales bacterium | reverse complement strand
TTTTGCAAAGGGGGAAAAAGAAATTTCTTGATAAGTCATCAATTAGCAAACAACTTGAAACAATGCGATTTGTCTATTGAGTTTTTGGGTTAAAAAAAAGCGCTTGGGAATAGATCCCAAGCGCTTAATTTGTCTTATTTTGTCTATTATAGTTTCAATTATTTGGCAATTATCAATTCCTGAACTTTTTCATATCCGCCAGAGGACATTTTCACCCAATACCTGCCAGAGCTAAGTTTTTCAACAGGAATACGAACCGAATATGAGCCGTTAGCAAGGCTTTGATGAATAATACTCGCAACGACTTCGCCATTAATATTGTAAACATTGATATCCACCATACCGTCGAAAGCAAGACTAAATTTAATCTCGCCGCCAAGGTCGTTAATCGGGTTCGGAACAATTGGCGCAAAATCGTAGCTACCTTTGGCAACGACCAAAGGACGCAAGCTGCTCGAGCAATAATTATTCAATGATATGCTAGTCGAATCCGACGTTAAAGTAATACAGTCGGTTTCAAGCGGCTGGGAAGTATGATAAATTTTAGTGGTTGTATTGATACCAAGATTTTGATTATCCTCCAAGAACCAAGGCAAGAAGGATTCCATGGTAATATACACTAAATCCTCAGCATCATTAAACGTTCCGACGCTTGCATTTAATACAAATTCGATATGCTGATTCTTGTTGACATCGTCTGTTTCAAACACAAGGTCTTCAATGACATAGCCGTTTGTTGCGTTGATATTGTCTTTTGTGGTTTTAATAAAATCGGTTTTGAAATCGACAGTGAATTTAACTTTCTTAAGGTTCAATGCTCTTGGGTCGATGCTAACGCCTGGAGCCATAGCTATGGTATAAACAATGGACTTATCGCCGATATTGACTGCAGATTTATTCATTTTTGATTCTGTTGCTCTATGGTAATCAACAGCAGTGCCGGAAACTGTTGTCCGCAATACTGGATAATCAAGTGAATTTGTATATACGATAATGTCATTTGAATAAAAGCCCGGAGCAGAAGAAGAAAAGATTACATTAAAGGGTCGCGATTGACCGACTTCCATATAGAATTCTTCTAAAATAGTCGGGTCTTCGAAAACAAATTGCGACATATTCGGGTCAGCAAATCTAATTGAATCAATTCTAATATTTCCTCCGGTACCATCGATGGTAAGTCTGCAAGTTATTGTAGCTTGCTTGTTTACGCATATTGGATGGTCAACCGTTCCGCCTTCGACTCTTGGTTGCTGCGAAATACCGAATCCGTGCCAGTTTGATGTTTGGTCAGCTTCGGCATCGCTGAGCGTGGTAACTGCAACATTGACATCGCCGGTTCTATGCGCAACGAAATAAGCAGGAAAAGTAAACTCATCGTTTTGATGAAGCGTTCTGGGCAAACCCAATGCGGCTTTATTATATTTGAAACCGTCGGCGCTGTATTGAGTCATGTCTTCGTTTATAACACCAGAAGTAACGCGAATATCACTCAATACTAATGAATCGCCAAAGGTATGCCCTTCGTTGCGAACTGTAATAGTATTTGTATTAGGCGAACTGATGAAATCATCGACGGTTGTTGTTCCGAAATCTACAGTTGGGGTAATCGAAATACGCGGTTGAATGCCTGTGCCGGTAAAACTCGACTCGACGATATTGCTTGTCGAATTGACAAATCGAACTTTTAAGTAATAGTTACCAATTGCGGTCGGGACAAAATTAATCGGAATTACAATATCACCTCCGGGTTGAATTGTAAACCCTTGGAATTGATTCCTGTCGAATTGGAACATGTCGTTAGCCTCAGCCGGAACTGCATCGACAACTTCAAGACTTGTAATCCTAACTTCTTGAGTTCCGGGGTTCATAAGTCTAAAGCCGCCATCGTTGCAATCTGAAAATGAAGGCGTAGCAGGATAAGGCGAGCGATTAATTCGAAGCGGTTTCCAGTTGATTGAAGTTGAAGCCAAATCTGCTTTAATACCACCTCCATTAATCTCGCACACGTTGTCTCCGCTAACGGCATCACTTGTAAATACGATTTGGTCGATATATTGCACTGGATTTAATGGTGTAAAACTTACAATAAAAGTCTTTGAGTTATCAGAATAAGGAGGTATAATTAACGGATTATCTGGCGTAATTTTGGGTAAATTCGAGCTATATACATCTGCATGATTTAAAAGCGAATATCCGGTTATAACTAACTCAGATGAACCAGTGTTAGTAATAGTAAATGATTTATTAACAGTTGTATTAACAGGCACATTCAAGCCAAAGTCAATATTTGTAACATCAATTTGCGCTTGGCCGACTTTAGCATAGATGTATGGTTTATAGAAGAAAATACAAGTATCACCGGTTCCGACAGAATCTGCATAACTGCCGATTGAATCGGCAGTGAATCTTATTCGCACTTCAATTGAATCTTGAGGATTAAGCGTATATGGAACATTTAAATTCATAATTTGGAAGTGCTGGTTCTTCTTCTCCAATGTAACTGTAGTAATAGTAATAGGTTCATCTTCAGAATAATTAATAACCCAAACAGATTTTTCGACAACATCGCCTAATTTCAAAGAACCGAAATTAACAGTTGCGGGACGCATAGTGATTTTTGGTGGAGTGTATTTAATCATAATAGTCGTGTCGTTTCCGCGCCTGTCGGTATAGGTAATAAAAGCGACAGCCTCTTTAAGCTTATCAATAACTTCCAATGTCCAAGTAGTTTTAAAATCTTCGCCCGGAACGAATTTTTTATACCAGAAACGATAATTCACACTATTTTCCGGGTCGAATACTATCATTGAAAGATTTGACCTAACCTCAGGGTCTTTTGGCATATCTTCGACAGTACCGTCGAAAATGTCGCCTGTGCATGTATTTTGCGTCCATTTCGGGATTGGCGGTAATGTGTCTGGTTTTTCGAGGTCGCCCAATGCAACGCTTGTTGGGAAACCATAAGAGTCCCAACTCGAAAAACCATAGGCATAAGCGGTAAATAATTTATCGCTGCGTATTTTGTAAACGCCGTCGCCATCAAGCTTATAAATCTTGGAATAAAACGGTTTGCCTTCTACATCGTAAGCAAAACGGTCGCCGGGCGCAGGCGACAAATCCCTTAGAGGCACCCAAGTAAACACGCCATTTTCAACTTTAGCAAATTCAAGACCTTGCGGCATTGAGCCATCCGCGTTTGCTTCGTAAACGATATTGATATAGTTTGATTCGAAACCGCTGCCGCTTACGCCGGGCGTATTGAAGACAATTTCGTTCTGATATTGCTGTAGAGGGGTCAGAACTAATTGGAATGGGTCGCTTACCACGTTGTCGTCTTGTTGTCCGGGATTATATTGCGTAACGCTGATGGGATTATCTCCGGAAATAACTGACACTTTGGGCTGATTATATGGTTCTGCTGCCCTCATTTCCTGAAAACCGTTGCCTTCCATGCCGCCGGCAGCAAAAATATATCCGATTTGCTTGCCGTCTCGATAAAGCTTTGTCATTGGTTTTTTAGCGAAAACCTTGATGATTGAATTATTCAATCGAGTAAAAATTCTAGAAACATGATAGTCATTGCCCCATGTGTTAGTTGGAAGTTCCATCTCGCATATATAATCGCAAGCAGCTTTGTCCGAAGGAATATAAGCGCAGAAATTTCCTGATAAAACCGCGACAGGACGACTAGCCCTTATTTTACTACCAGATAAGTCGGCAAAAGCGCCAAGGCTGCCGATAAGCCAAACGTCGCCTTGATTCAATATTTCAGTTTTATAATCTCCGGGTTTCATGCCGCCTGCAGTTTTGGTATTGCCATTGCCGCCAAGAGTGAAGCGGACTTCCGTATTGTCGTGAGCGGCAACAATACCGCAATAGCTTGGAAGCCATTGACCTGTATTGGAAGTCGGGTCGGCATATGAAGCCATGATATATTCTTTGCCAAGAGCTGATACCGGAATTGCAAGGAAGCCATCGCTTGTGTAATGGTAACGTGTAACGCCATAAACCACAATTGGATAATCTGCATAAACGTGAACGCCGTAGCCTTGATAAACGCGTTCAGGTTCAGGAGGCACTTTGTCGTCTTTCTGATAGCATTGCCCCTTACCAGGGTCAAGGCGGAATTCGATAATATCGTTCGGAATAGTCATTTTTGTTGTTTTGAATGATTTACCGGGAACTTCAACCGTAACAAGCGTTTTGATTCCGCACGAAACATACACCCTTAAATCGTTTTTCAACGGGTCATCCGTTTCCCAACAAGGATTGAACGTAATCCAAAAATCGGTGCCGACGTTGTTTGCGCCAAGCATTTTTGGTAGTTTATTTCTTACTTCTTCGGTTATGTCATCAGCATAAACGACTTTTGCAAAGACAGATAAGATAAAAACTAGAAAAATGAATCTGAGATGAGTATTAATTCTCATGCTAACCCCTA
>CAYLSY010000231.1:0-4443 GCA_964386275.1 uncultured Hyphomicrobiales bacterium | reverse complement strand
ATATTTCTTTTAAATCACATTGTTTACGCTTGAAAAGTGGCAACCGCCACCTTTTTAATAAATTCAGCAATTTTATCGACAACATAATTAATTTGCTCTTCGGTCAATTCAGGAAATATCGGCAAAGCGACAGTCGTTGCAGCAAGCTGATTGGCGACTGGGAACATATCGTCGTTTGGATTTAAATACTTGAAGCATTCCTGCCGATGGAAAGGCACAGGATAGTAAACTTCGGTTCCGATGCTATTTTCCGATAAGAACTGGCGCAGTTCATCACGTTTTTCGACATAAATGCAATATTGGTTATATATATGATAGTTATGATTGCCGTAGTTCCGATATACCGGCTTGGGCAGCAGAACTTTTTCTTTTTCGTCGAATGCGGTTTTGCCTTCTTCGGTGGCGAGTCCCGCTTCGATAAAGAGTTTTGTATATAAATTGGCATTGCGGCGTCGAGCGTCATGCCATTTTTCCAAATGCGGGAACTTAACATTTAATACGGCTGCCTGAATAGCGTCGAGACGGAAATTTCCGCCGACAAAGCTGTGATGATACTTCGGCGCCATGCCGTGGTTACGCATTTTATAAAGCTTTTGAGCGGTTTCTTCGTCGTTAGTAGTAATCATGCCGCCTTCGCCGAAAGCGCCGAGATTTTTTGTCGGATAAAACGAAAAACAGCCCATTAATCCCATTGAGCCGACTGGGCGGTCGCCCGGATACATAGCGCCGATTGACTGGGCGCAATCTTCGATTACCGGAACGTTGAATTCTTCGGAAATGGCGAGGATTTCGTCCATATTCGCAGCCTGGCCATATAAATGAACAGGAATTATGGCTTTGGTCTTTGCATTGATTGATGAGCGGATGGCTTCGGTATCGATATTGAATGTTACAGGGTCGCTGTCGATGAACACGGGTATTGCCCGCAAACGCGCTACCACTCCGGCAGTTGCGAAAAACGAGTATGTTGGCACAATCACTTCGTCATACGGCTTGATGTCGAGCGCCATGAGCGCCGCAAGCAAGGCGTCGGTGCCGCTGGAAACGGCTATGGCATATTGTGTGTTGCAGTATTCGGCGATTGATTTTTCGAGTTTTTCGACTTCAGCGCCCAGAATCAGCATCTGAGACGACGCAACGCGAATCAGAGCCTCGTCGATTTCCGGTTTAATGCTCTGGTATTGTAATTTTAAATCTAAAAGCGGTACGTTCATTTTGTTCCTTAATGATATTGATAATTACATAAATAATTCTTTACAAATCCAATACAATGTTAGCCTTGAATCCTTCTTCGTTTTCAACAACAAACGCTTCGTGATGGGTTACAGCTTTAATATCGCGGTGGAAAGCGGTGCAGCGTTTGCCTTTGAGTCTTGCTTTCAACTTATTTTCCGAAAGGAAATTTATGGATGCAAGCTCGAAGATGGCTTTATCGCAATATGATTGTGCTAAACAATCCGAAAGAAAATCCACAAGCAATGCCTGACGGTCGAACGACTCAACCACAATTTCCCGTTCAATAATATCTCTGGCTTCAGCTCTCATATCCGCAGGCAGCAGGATTTCGTCTAAGGCTTCTAGCAATGCCTCGAACAATTCTTTGATGGAGCTTGCTTCAGCGCTGATTCTGACGTCGGCGGTATGTTCTAAAATCTCGTATTTTTTCACTTTAACTGAATTATTGAAGTTTTAGTATTGCAAAACCTGATTAATCCAGCTTAAATAGCTTTCAGAGCCTTCGGTAACAGGCAAGGCGACTATTTCCGGCACTTCGTCTGTGTGGATTTGCAGTACGCGGTTTTCGAGGTCTTCGAGTCTGTCTTTCGAAGTTTTGACGATAATCATAGATTCATAACGCTCCTGCAATGCCGATTCCCATGCAAAAAGCGAAATAACGTTCTGCAAAACTGTGCAGCAAGCAGCAAGTTTTTCTGTAACTAGGATCCGAGAGATATGCTTTGCGTTTTCATAAGAATCCGTAGAAATCAGTACTACTCTATGTTCCGAATTATGTTGCATTTTTTATCCTGATTTATAAAGTATTTTTTATATCTTTTTAAATAAATCAACCAACTCAAGTTGCTCCCAAGGCAACTCCGGTTTGCCGAAATGCCCGTATGCTGCAGTTTGTCGATAAATCGGACGACGCAGTTGAAAACGTTCTATAATAGCATCGGGAGTCAAATCAACATGTTTGTAAATGTATTCGGCAATATGCAAATCCTTTACTTTTCCTGTGCCGTGAGTATCGATATGAATCGAAATCGGGTCGGAAACACCTATGGCATAAGCCAACTGAATGGTACATTCTTTTGCAACGCCAGCGGCTACGATGTTTTTAGCCAGATGGCGTGCTGCATAAGCACCGGAACGGTCGACTTTCGTGGGGTCTTTGCCGGAAAAAGCTCCGCCGCCGTGTGGAGCGCGTCCGCCGTAGGTATCGACTATGATTTTCCTGCCTGTCAAGCCGGTGTCGCCGTGTGGACCGCCGATGACGAAAGAGCCGGTCTGATTTATATGATATATTGTATTTGAATCAATATACTTTTGTGGAATGACTTTGGGTATGACATGCTCGATAACGTCTTTTTGAATTTGCTCCTGCGTTGTTTCTGGGTCATGTTGAACAGCCATTACTATGGTGTGAACCCTGATTATTTCGCCTGATTCAGAGTATTCAATGGTAACTTGCGATTTCGCATCTGGACGCAAATAAGGCATCAAGGAAATATCATTTTTGCGTATACGGGCTAATTCGGCAACCAGTTTATGAGCATACATCAAAGGAGCCGGCATCAGTTCTTCTGTTTCGGTTGTTGCATAGCCGAACATCATGCCTTGGTCGCCGGCGCCGCCTTTATCGACCCCCATTGCAATATCTGGTGATTGATGGTTGATAACGTTGACTACTGCGCATGAGTTCGAATCGAAGCGGTAACCCGGCTTTGTATAGCCAATATCGCGAATAACGCTGCGCACCAAGCTTTGCAAGTCGATATATGTTTTTGTTGTGATTTCGCCTCCGACAACGATTAAACCGGTAGTTGCATAGCATTCGCATGCGACACGGCTAAATGGGTCGTCTTTAATCATTGCATCAAGAACAGCATCGGAAACTTGGTCGCAAATCTTGTCGGGATGCCCTTCGGAAACAGATTCCGAAGTAAAGAGGTATGTGTTTTTTCCAATCATGTCTATTCGATAAATGAATTAATAATATAATTTTATATAAACGACTAATGTCAATAATTATTATGATAAATTGAACTTTTTAATTTTATACAATCAAAAGAGATTTTGTTGATACTAAACAAAAAGATTTAATGAAAAAAAAAGTATTTGGTAGTATTCCAAATCCTCTTTTTTGAGAAGTAAATAGCAATTTATTTATCTGTTTTTATCTTTTTCATCAAGCCAGCTTTTGAAAGCGCCGCTTTCATCTTCTTTTTATTTTGCAACTGCATTTGGATGAGTGGCAGACGATACTTTTCCTTGATTAATCCCATAAGCGAAAGCGCAAACTTAGTAGGAATCGGGTTTGTCTCAATTCCGTTTAGCTTCATAAGTTCGAAGAGACTGTAATGCAGCTTCATCGCTTCTTTGTAATTGCCGTCGAGAGCCGCTTTGACGCAGGCGCTGAATTGTTTTGGGGCATAGTTTGAAATCGTGGAAACCACCCCTTTGGCTCCGATTGAAATAGCAGGAAGGGCAAAGATATCGTCTCCGGCAAGCAAAGAAAAGTGCTTAGGTGCATTTTTTATTATTTGCATCATTTGTATCAAATCGCCAGAACCTTCTTTGGTTGCAATAACGTTTTTGCAATTTTCAGCTATACGTAGTTGCGTTTCTGCGGTCATATTTACGCCGGTACGAGACGGAATATTATATAGAATAATCGGAATATCGACCTGCTGAGCAATCAACCTGAAATGCTCGAACAAGCCTTCCTGTGTTGGTTTGTTATAATATGGTGTAACCAATAAAATTGCGTCGGCGCCATGTTCCTTGGCGATTGTCGATAAATGCAAAGTGTACTCGGTCTCATTTGTTCCGGTGCCGGCTATAACGGGTATTCGTCCAGCAGCATATTCAACCGCTTTAATAATGATTGAAGTCTTTTCTTTTGTTAACAGAGTAGCGCTTTCGCCGGTCGAGCCGCATACAACAATTCCATTGGCTCCGTTATCAATCTGATAATTGATTAATCTCTTTAATGTGTTGAAATCAACGGAACCATCATCTTTAAAAGGAGTTACTAATGCAGTATATGTACCTTGTAAAGTGAGTTTATTCATGCTTTAACTCCGTTTAATCCATAATTTATTAATAATTATTTATTTCCAATTAATCAACAAAAAACGTGCCTGAAAAATGAGAAAATGCTTCAATCAATTATTATTTAATGATATTGCAAATTTTTTTAATAGAACAGGAAATATCTTT
>CAYLSY010000230.1:0-4490 GCA_964386275.1 uncultured Hyphomicrobiales bacterium | reverse complement strand
CCTTCATATAGCTTTCCTTAGGCATTGCGCCGACAGCCATACGCGGTTGTGCGCCTTTCGGACAGAAAAGCACTGAAGGTATGCTGCGAATTCCAAATGCGGAAGCCAGTTCTTGTTCATCTTCCGTGTTAATCTTATAGATATCGACCAAGCCTTGATAATCCTTAGACAACTCTTCCATGATTGGGCCGACCATCTTGCAGGGACCGCACCAGTCAGCATAAAAATCGATAATACAAGGGCGTTCGCCAGCGAAATCCCATTCCTGTTTGTTTTCGAAATCGAAAACTTTTTCTATGAATGATTGTTTTGTAAGATGTTCCATAGTATTCTCCAGATATATATGTAAAATAATTTTTATGCAATGACGAACGATGAGAAACTATATTGCCGCCAAGGAATATAGTTGAAAAAATATAATAATACTGATTAAAATATTTGTTAATCTAAATTTTATCTCTTATTTTTGTATTCTTTTAAATAATTGATTATACTAAAACAGGAGTGTTTCGTGGAAACGACCGATAAAATTACAAAATCAATGCGAAAGGAAGATGTATTGCACCGTTGGTGGGTTGTCGATGCCGAAGGCAAGACCCTCGGACGCCTTGCCACACAAGTAGCCATATTGCTTCGCGGTAAAAACAAGCCTTGGTTTACTCCACATGTTGATTGCGGAGATTTTGTAATAGTAGTCAACGCCGGAAAAATCGTATTGCACGGCAAGCGTGCCGAACAAAAGGAATATTTTCATTACACCGGCTATCCCGGCGGCGGCAGAATGCAATCATTCAAAGATATGATTGTCAAGAAACCCGAATTTGTTATTGAACATGCTGTTAAAGGCATGCTCCCCAAGAACAAGCTCGGCAGGCAAATAATCAAGAAGCTCAAAGTATACGGCGGAGCAGAACATCCACATGCCGCCCAAAAACCGGAAACCTTCGAGCTTAAATACTAATTCGATATTAATTTTTATATTATAAACGGAGTTTCATTAATGAAAGCCATTGCAGCTACAGGCAGACGCAAAACTGCCGTTGCTCAAGTAAGACTCTTACAAGGCACAGGCAAAATTTCTGTAAACAAAATCCCTTTCGAAGAGTATTTCCCAGTTGAAATTTACAGGATGAATGTCTTGCGTCCATTGGAAGTAACAAAATCATTAGGCAAATACGACATGTACGTTACTGTTCGCGGTGGCGGTAAAAGCGGTCAAACCGGCGCAGTGCAATTAGCGCTTGCCCGCGCCTTGTCGGATACGGAAGAATCTTTCCATGCCTTGCTTCGAGGGGCTAATTTGTTGACTCGCGACCCGCGCATGGTTGAACGTAAAAAATACGGTCAAAAGAAGGCTCGCAAACGCTTCCAATTTTCAAAACGTTAATCCTTTCCGATTTGCAGCGCAATTACTTGTTATTTGTGTGGCAAATTGTTTTTCGGCTTTTCATCGAAAAGCCCTTTATTAATAAACATGCTTCGGGATTGATTGAATGTGGCGGGTTGAGAATTAGGAATGAGAAATGAGGAATGAGAAATTAGGAGTTAGCAATAAGAATATAGTGATAATGTCTTCATAATTCATAATTCAAAATTCATAATTATCTAAGTCCGCTTTTCAATTGAGTTGAACGAAGCAGAAGAATAACACAAAATTTAAGGAGTTACTAATGGCACACTATGCTGAAATTGAAGCGTTGCTTCAATCCGGCGCCCATTTTGGGCACCTCACTCGCCGCTGGAATCCAAAGATGAACAATTTCATCTTTATGGAACGCAACGGAATCCACATAATCGACCTTCGTAAAACACAACTTCTGCTCGACATTGCCCGCGATGCTGTTTATAACATCGTTTCTCAAGGCAAAATTATCATGTTCGTCGGAACCAAGTCGCAAGCCAAAGAAGTAATCGAACGCGAAGCTAAAAGCTGCAAAATGAACTACGTCTCGGAACGTTGGCTCGGCGGCATGTTGACGAATTTCTCCACTATTCGCAAGAGCATCAAACGCTTAATGGCAATCGACAGAATGGAAGTCGATGGCACTTTCGACAAAATCACTAAAAAAGAACGTCTCCTTTTGACTCGCGAAAAAGACCGCCTGCGCAAGGTTTTTGGCGGTATCGAAGATATGACTCGTCTTCCCGGAGCGCTTTTCGTCGTCGATATTAAAAAAGAACATATCGCAATAAAAGAAGCAAAGATACTCGGCATTCCTGTTATAGCTATTGTCGACACAAACTGCGACCCAGAATTGGTCGATTATCCCATTCCGGCTAACGATGATTCATATAAAACAATCGAACTAATTTCTAAAATTATGGCTCAAGCCGTAATCGAAGGCAGTGAAACAGCGCGCATCAGAGCGGCTGAATTCGGAGCAAGCGAAGAGCGCATGGCTAAAGAATCAGATGCAACACCAGGCGAAGACTCCTCGAAGCTGAAACGTAGAATGAGAGAACGCAAACCTCGCCGCGAGGATTATTCCGACAGTCGCGGACGCGCTCCAAGACAATTCTCTCCTGCTCCAAAAGAAAACGACGAAGTTCACTCAGAACAAGGCGAATAATTATAATTCACTTTTTGTAAGGCTTATTTTAAGAGCTTAGAACAAATTAGAATAAAGACTTATATTAAAAATAAGTCTTATAATTATAAGTCTTATAATTGTCTTATAATTGAAGTTACCGAAATTAATTTCGGCAAATTACTCGAAATATTATATAGAAATTATTTATTCATTAATAGATATATTGAAATGGCTGAAATAACCCCTCAATTAGTAAAATCATTGCGCGATAAAACCGGCGCCGGCATGGGCGATTGCAAAAATGCCCTTGTCGAAGCTGAAGGCGATATGCAGACCGCAATCGAGATTCTACGCAAAAAAGGCGCCGCTTCGGCTGCCAAACGCGCCGACCGCTCAGCAAAAGAAGGTATGATTTATGCTTTGGTCAACAAGCAATCAACAAAAGGAGTAATAGTCGAAGTAAACAGCGAAACAGATTTTGTCGCTCGCAATGCAAAATTCGAAGAATATGTGAAAATCGTTGCCGATACATTACTTTCGAGCAACGCAAAGACAATCGAAGAGTTAATGGCTGAAAAAGTTGGCTCGGACACGATTCAAGGCTTGCACAATGAAATACTCGCAAAATTTAGCGAAAACATTTCTGTTCGCCGCTTCGATAGCATTGTAACCGAAAACTATGTTACAAGCTATATACACACCGGAAGCAAACTTGCGGTTTTAATCGAAGCTTCGATTCAGAATCCATCTGAAGCGGCTGCAGAATTGTTGCACGACATAGCGATGCAAGTCGCTGCTATGAATCCTCTCTTCATCGACCGGAGTCAAGCCTCGCAAGAAAAAATCCAGAAGGAAATTGAAATCTACAAAGAATTGGCTATAGCCGAAGGCAAAAAGCCAGAAATGGCTGAAAGAATTGCCCAGGGTAAGTTGGAAAAATTCTTCCAAGAGCAATGCCTAGTCGAACAAACATTCGTCAAAGACGGCAACAAAACTATTAAAAACGTTTTGGACGAAATCTCAGCCGATTTTGGAAGCGAAGTAAAAATCCTTAAATTTGTTAGATATTTCCTCGGCGAAGAGCTTGATTAATAAATAGCTTACAGAAAAAGGGCGGCAATTGTCGCCCTTTTGTTTATATTTACAAAATTATTTGTAACAAAGGAAATCAATGGAACCTGTTTACAAACGAATATTACTGAAATTAAGCGGCGAAGCCTTGATGGGCGACCAGCAATACGGAATTCAACCATCGGTCATTACGGAATTTGCCAAAGAAGTAAAAGAAATTCACTCGCTCGGCGTTGAAATCGGAGTCGTTATCGGCGGAGGAAATATTTTCCGCGGCATTCAAGCCGCGGCGCACGGCATACAAAAAGTATCTGGCGATAATATGGGTATGCTGGCAACTGTTATCAATTGTATAGCCTTCCAAAACGCGCTGGAGCGTGAAGGAATTGATACCCGCTTGCAAACTGCAATCAAGATGGAGCAAATAGCCGAACCGTTCATACGCCGCAGGGCAATACGCCACCTCGAAAAAGGACGCGTCGTGCTGTTCGGAGCAGGAACCGGAAACCCATATTTCACAACAGATACTGCAGCTTGCCTGCGCGCAATCGAAATCGAAGCGCAGCTCATTATCAAAGGCACAAGGGTTAATGGCGTGTTCGATTCAGACCCAGAAAAAAATCCTAATGCCCAATTCTTCTCAGTTATCTCTTTTAAACAAGTTTTGGAAAAAAATCTAAGAGTAATGGACCATACGGCAATCACATTATGCAAGGAAAACAACTTGCCGATTGCCGTTATTAACATTAATATAAATGATAATCTAAGAAAACTTGTCCTCGGCGAAAAAATCGGAACGATAGTAAATAATTGATTTATATCACCAAATAATGATTAATTTATTAATTACGTAAAAAAATGAAACCATTCCATTGATGACTATAAATA
>CAYLSY010000229.1:0-4491 GCA_964386275.1 uncultured Hyphomicrobiales bacterium | reverse complement strand
AAGTTATATATATTAAAAAGCAAATAATTTATTATATTTGTGATTTGAATTAAGCAGCAATGTTTCGTCAAGATTTTTATTGGGAATACCCCAGTTCCACCGCAGCAGAAATTTGTCAGGTGTTTTTTCAACTTGCTCGATAGTGTCGGCATCAAATAAATGCGGCGGGTCGATGATATCCTTTGTGTGTGAGTAAATAAGCCGATAATTGCAAACAATCGATAAATAGAATTATTATAATTAATCGTTTTATTAATATTATTATGAATGAAGGCGCTTTTCAATTATATAGAAAACTTAAATTAAAAGGTTATTATCCCAAGTATGTTTGCGAAGTCGGAGTATATCTTCCTGAGGAATCAAATATACTGCCTTTTATCAATGATGATATTCCATCGATTTTAATCGAAGCAGACCCAAAAACCGTTGCAATTCTTAATAACTATTTTAAAAAAAAGAGCAATGTAAAAATTATTAGCGCCGCTGTTTTTGATTTTCATGGAAAAGTTCAATTAATCCGCCGTGAGGCATCGACTTTTATTACCGAACTTAAGCATAGTCCTGCAACGGTTAACGACAACTATCAAGTCAATGATAATGACCAATTTACAGCCGATGCTATTACTTTTGATGAAATAGATAATGGTGAAATTGATTTATTGAGCATTGACATCGAAGGCGCCGAATGGTACGTGTTAAAACATATGATAAGTAGACCAGCTATAATTTCACTCGAAACTCATGGCAAATACTACACAAATCCTTTCTTGTCTGAAATTGAAACATGGATGCAAAATAATCACTATTCCCCATGGTTTATCAATAAAAGTGATACAATTTTTGTAAAATCATCAACCTTTCGTATAACGTTGAAAGAGAAGATTCACATGAAAATCATTAAAATAATGCTGCGTATCATAAAACAAAAGAGGAATATTAAAAAGATATTGGGTAATTATTGATGTAGCTCTTCCAATTTGAAAATCGGTAATCGCCACATTTTTATTCGCAATGTATTCGTTTATTCACAATGTATACGCTTGAAAAGTTGCAACCACATACTCAAATTCAATACTTCTTCTCATAAAGAAGAAAATTCTCCGTTGAATCAACAACAATTAAAGAATCTGAAAAATAGTATTTAAGGCTGGAGTCTTTCTCGATCATTTCAATATTAGTAAAATTGTGCCTATGAAAATAGTAGTTTGCTAAATTGTGCTGCAGAGCCACAAAACGAGATTGACGTATTTCCGTACCAATTCCTTTCTTCCATTCCTCTGGAGCATAGACGCTGAAATAAAATGCGCTGTGAGCAAAGCGTGAGAACCTATTAGCGCCCGAGAGCAGGTAAATGATATTAGATTGAGTGCCTATGACACAGACTTTATCATCTGGCAGAATCTTGTTCTTTATCGACGATGCAATTTTTACCTGTTGAACACGAAACATATCGTTCAGCTTGTTCATTTCGAAAATTGCGTTATACTTACTTCTGTCGGTAAAGTAAACAAAACCGTAATGCGCTACATAAACCCACCTTGCAAAAGAACTAAACGAGACGAAAAAAGCTAAGAATAGAATCAGAATAATTCTTGTCAACCATATGCCATTTCTAAACCTTTGAAATACATTAATAGCCAATTCTTTTGTTCCTAACCCCAGTATAATTATCAAAGGTAAAACATAACGATAATGATGATATTCGAATAACTTCCTCTCAATAATAACAGAAAAGAAGAGTATTACCGACGATAGTCCTAAGATTTTGATGAAATCAGATAGTATCGGGTTATTAGCAACCATGCTGATTGAATCGTTTTTTCTACTCTTTAAAATAATATAACAACCAACAATAAACAAAACAAAAAAAGGAAAAGAAATAAACCTTGCGGTAAACATGGGAATTAGTTTTATCAAACCGATTATCCAATTAAGATTGAGCGGGATAATTGATTGATAACCGGAATAAAACCTTAAAACCAATTGAAAACCTTCGAAAGCCTCCTTGTTTAGCAATACTAACAGAGTCGAACCGAAAGTAATCAGCGATACTAATGAAATAAGAGAAGCATGAGCCAGTCTTGATTTTATACAATTTTTTTTATTAAATAATTCAAATACCACAAATGCAAAAACTATTAAAGCAAATGTATATTTGAATGATGCAATAAAACCAAGTAATATGCCAATAATTATTGATATATGATAAGCTTTATTCTTCTTAATCGATTGAAAATAAAATGCCCAAAGCATAGGCAGAGCGATGAAAGTCTCAGCCTGCATTACATTAACATAATTGCTGCCTGCATATAAAATTGAATACAGTAAACCGGAAGCTAAAGCCCAAGCCTTATCGCCGGATATTTTGATAATAATCCATATCAGGCTAATTACAGTTACCGATTGCCAGAGAAAATCAAAAAAATGCACTCCAACATCACTTACCCCGAATATTGTCGTAACAACCGAAAAGAAATAGTATATAAAGGGCGGTTTAATATCGATAAAATCATGATAAATAATACCCCCATCGGCTATAACCTTGCCAGCACAAAGAAATGTAGATAAGTCAGGAGTAATCGGAATGAAAAATATTGGAAAAAGTAGAAATACTGCTATTAAAGCCGTTATTACTATGGATTTGTCAAACCTTGCCTGTTTAAAAAAATATTTCATTAGTTTAAGGGTCGATAATGCTGTTGTCTGCGCTAATGTCTTTTATCCTGAGCTGATATGTCGGGATACCGTTATAGTTGTTCTCTTCGAAATTATAGACAATTGAAAAGGGTTTTCTGTTTGTGCATATTGAAATTTTGTTGATAAGGTTATAACCAATCGCATCAATTTCGAAATTGGATTGGAATGCACGGAATTTTATGTGATTCTTGCCAATTATTTTTACACCATTTGCTGAGACTACGTTTCGAGATAGAAATACAGGTTTGAAATTATCAAATCCGAAAGGAGCAAATTTTCGCAGCATCTTCATAAATTTCGGTGATAGTTCGTTTAGTTCCAATTCGCTGTCAATAAGAATTTCCGGCACAAGCATCTCGTCAGATATCTGGCTTTGTGCAACTGCGTCGAAAGCTTCCCGGAATTCCTCAACCTTATGCTGTTCCAAAGATAGTCCAGCAGCGTGTTTATGACCACCGTATTCAATCAGCATGTGGCCGCATCTTTTCAATGCCTGATGAATATCAAAACTGATTATACTTCGAGCAGAACCTTTAGCTTTATTGTCGATAATTGTAAGCAAAACAACTGGCAAATGATAAGCGTCGACGAGCCTCGAAGCAACGATTCCAATTACTCCGGCATGCCAATGAGGCTCAATCGGAGACAATATAACGAGTGATTTTCTGTGCCCACCAGAAAGCATTTTATCTGCGATTGGCCGCGATTCCTCGAAAGTTTTCTCGTCGAAAGCGCGGCGGCGGCGATTGTCCTGGTCTAATTCCTGAGCAATTCGGAATGAAGCCAGTTCGTCCTTCTGGGTCATCATCTCGACTGCGCGCTGGGCGTCGCCGAGCCTTCCGGCTGCATTAATCAGCGGCGCGAGAGCATAAACAATGCTCGAAGCGGTGATAGAGCCGGGTTTTAGGCTGGTGCATTCAATCAATCCACGAATTCCGGGTCGGGGGTTGCTGTTGAGCAATTCCAAACCATAATATGATAGAATTCTATTCTCGCCGATTAATGGCACCATATCTGCTGCCGAAGCAATTACAACGAAATCCAAGTAATCGAAAGCGCGCTCGGGCATATGCAATTTTGCGCACAATCCCTGAATTAGCTTGAAGACTACTCCGCAGGCAGAAAGATGCTTGAACGGGTAATTGCATGTTGGTTTCATCGGGTCGAGTATGGCAAGAACGTCAGGTATTATATCGCCGGGTTCGTGGTGGTCGCATATAATCATATCCATGCCAATTTTTTTGGCATAGGCTATCGGTTCGTAAGAATTAATGCCGACATCGACGGTTACTAGAATCGAAGCATTTCGTTTTCGAGCTTCATTAATACTATTAATAGATAACCCATAGCCGTCGATAAAACGGTCGGGAATAAAATAATATACCCTCGCCCCTATTTCCCTAAGAAATAGAAGCAACATAGATGCGCTGGAAGTACCATCGACATCATAATCGCCATGTATCCAAATAGTCTCTCCTTTTTGAACCGCTTCCAACAACCTATCGGTTGCAGTATCCATCCCATCCATCAAGAATGGGTCGTATAAATCCTCTAAGGATGGTTCAAAAAAAGAATCAGCTTGCTCCTTGTTGCGAACACCACGTGCTATAAGTATGTTCGCCAAACTTCTGGAGATTTTCAAAGAGGTTGCTAAGTTGTAAATGGTACTTTCATCGGGCTTACTTCTAAATTTCCAACGATAATTTAACATATAAAATCATATATTTGCAAAATTGTTTCAAATTTAATAAAAGAAACTGTTAAATCCAAAAAAAGTGTGTAAATTTTCTCACA
>CAYLSY010000228.1:0-4510 GCA_964386275.1 uncultured Hyphomicrobiales bacterium | reverse complement strand
TGAATTGATTCAGTGAGTATCGATTTTTACTCTTGTTACTACATACTAGTAAATGATTCTAACCCGGACAAAAAGTCTTCGGGTGAGTTAAGCAGACATTCTCAATTTTCCTTTAAGGTTATTTTAATTACTTTCATTAATTTTGGAAAAGTTTAATGGAGTTGTAACTTTTTTTTTAATGATTGTGTCTCAAAATTAAAGTCGGGATACCGAAACTCAGGTGCGGGCTGAAAAAATGTTTTCAAAGAAGCAACATATAACGCAAGAGCAAGACCTACAGAAGGTTTTCGACGAACTGAGAAAGGGCAGCGCAGAAGCATTCAAGATTCTGTATGCCAAATATCAGCAGAAAATCTACCGGTTTTGCTTGCGAATGCTTGTTGATGCCGATACCGCCCGCGATGCCTTCCAAGAGACGTTCATCAAGGTATATGAACACAGGCGCGAGTTCCGGGGAAACAACTTTTCGTCCTGGGTCTATACAATTGCGCGTCATACTTGCCTGAACATAATTCGGACAAGGAAAGAGTACGACGAATTAAACGATGAAATGAACTACTCTTACAATGCCGAGTATACAGACGTGGGAATGAAAAACGAGATTGAAAAAGCGATAGCGACATTGCCTGTGGCAATGCGCGAAGCGCTGGTTCTGAGGGAATATGAGGAATGCTCTTATCAGGAAATAGCAGAAATCCTTGCAATCGATATTTCGCTTGCGAAAGTCCGCGTACACAGGGCAAGACTGCTTTTAAGAAAATTATTAACTCCATTGGTGAAGGAATATTATGAATCTTGACGAGCTAATATCGAAATATCTCGATGGGTCGTTGAACGACTACGAAGATAAGGAGCTGCGCGCCGCCGTTGCGCAAGATGCGGCTTCCCGCGAGGAATTCGATGCCGCTGTGAACATTCATCTTGCGCTTAGAGAAGATGCAGATACAATTTTTCCGCCGAAAGACTTGGTCGATTCGACGGAAGACCTAATTTTGATGCGTATTCTGAATCTTTCACCTGACGAAGAAGATAAGAAGAAGCCAGTCGTTATGGGCTTTATTCAGCCGTTTGCTAAATATGCGTCGGTTGCAGCCGTGATGCTTGTTATCTTTTTGTACAGCATAGGCGAATACAATCCTTCGAAGTTTTCTAAAGAACTGAACTCGGAATTTGACAACAAAGCAAACAACATCATTATCGAAAATAAATCACGAGAGATTGCTCAAAATACAGATAAAGCCGAAGCTAACGAACCGATACTGAAAAACGCAAACGGTGGCGAAAGCATTACAACCCAAAAGAGTAACGAGCGCTATGCTCATTCTTCGAGCATAGTCGAATCGGAATATAAGTTAAACTCAAATCGCAGGGCAGATAATGCAATTTTGCCGTCAAGAAATACCGATGGTTTACTTGCTGAAGGAAAAATTACTACAGATAATGTAATTATTTCTCAAATTCAAAATGATGAAACAGCTGAACCCAAAGTAATTAATTTGTCGGAAATTCAAGCATCAATGGATAAAGACAATACTGAGCAAATGAATGCTTCTGTTGAAAACGTAATCATTGAGCCGTCGCCAATCGAACCAGTCCAAGCTGAAATTGTTTTGGCGAAATCCAATTATAAAGAAAACCGTTCTCTTAGCCCAAATTTTAATATAAAGACAAATATTGATAGATTGAACGAAGGATTTTACACAAGCTATTACCAGCCTTTCAGTAATGTTACATTTACTTCGTTTTTAGGTTCGGATGTTTTTAAAAATGGATTGAATTCGACCGAAAACTCGCTGGTAACTCATTTTTCTCAGGGCATTGCTTATAATTTTGCAGAATCGTCGAGCATAGGAATTGAATTCGGCTATTCTCAATATACATTTTCAAATGACAACAAACCCAATTCATCATCAACACCGGCAATTATTAACACTTCAGGAGCGCATACCGAAATTATTATTTCTACCCGACCAACAGCAAGCATTGCGCGGGACGGCGTTAACGGCAATAACAAGCAAATATTCTGGGGGGCGGCATTTTTTGAACAAAACCTATTGAAATTCAATAATTTCGATTTAAACGGAAGAATCGGATTCGGAACGACCGGCGACGGTCCGCTTGGCTACAGCAAGATGTATGTCAAATATAACATATTCTCGGTTGTTTCCTTAATGATGGGCGCTGAAGGCAGATTGATTTACACAAGTCTGCCTAACCAAGGCGCTGATAAAAATGACTTTAGAAGCTCGATTTCATTGATCTACGGTATTCAGATTAAATTTTGATTGAAAACTTAAATTAATTTACATTTGCAGCGTTATTTTGATTATTCCGAACAGTTATTATATAAAAAGAATAAATTCAAAATCAATGTTATGTTAAAGTTGTTTAAAGATTATGAAAAAAATTTTTATATTTGAAGTTTCGGAAAAGTCAAACAATGTTTTATCTATAAACAAGAGGGTATAATGGAGAAAACACTCACACTCATTAACTCTAAGCGTATCATAGTCCTTGTTGCGCTGCTAGCAATTTCAACCGTTGCTTTTGCACAACAACGGACGAATAACACTTTAAATAATTATATCGATTCTAAACACATTAAAGTCGACCCGGAGTATAAAAAAGCAATTAGTGCCGGCTTTACTAAAGAATCATTGAATCAGAAAATGATCTATGGAAACGAAGATATTTCAAAACCTGCAAAAGGAGAACAACCCCTTACAGGCAACGGTTCAGGTATATTATCCGGCAATTATGACTCGTTGCCGGGTGAAGCATGGATAACAAGTTACTATGAATTCCAAACCAATGGCGCTATGCCAGAAAGAGTAGCCTATTATACAAACGGAATCAATGATTACCTCCAAATGTTCTGGATGTGCGACATTGAAAGCTCAACATGGAATTACCGCGGAACTTATTATGATTATGCTACTTTGACAGCTAAACACAATCCGGCTCCCCAATATGTATCTTCGAGCCGAATCGAAGGCAATGTCCGTACCGGCTGGCCGAGCATGGCGCAATTTGAAGACGGAACAGTCGGCACTCCTTCCCATGACCCGACGCCTGGAGCTGGCCAAATATTCTATACTCGCAATGGTGAGGCTTTTGACCCGATATTCACTACAACGACATTGACTCCTACACGTGCTTTGTGGCCCCGTTCTGTAATTGATGTAAACCAAACAATACATGCCATTTATACATACGATACCGTTGACGCTGGAAAAGAAGGCGACGTCTTTTATAGAAAATCCTACGATGGAGGGGAAACATGGACCGAGGAAGTTCGTTTATCCGGACCCGGTTCAATCGATGGAGACCAAACGAAGGGTTATGGCGGCGATGTTTATGCTATAGCATGCCGCGGAACAAATATTGTCGTTTGCTGGGTCGATACTGCCAATTATTTCCAATATAGAAAATCGACAGACGCTGGTATTACATGGTCTGCACCTAATGTAATTCTTCATCCTTTTTACGAAACATATTATAGCTATGAAGATTTAGGTAACGGCAAGATTAGATACACAACTGATACTGTTTTTACTCCCGGAAACCAGATTGATTGCATTATCGATTCTCAAGGCAGAGCTCATTTCGTTTGCGGCATTTTCGGAACCGCAAAATTAGGTACTGCCAAAACAGATGGAACAAATATTTATGACCAAGTTGATAGTGTTACCATGGGGTTTATTTACTATGGTATCGGATTAGCTTATCAATACGAAGGAGCAACTCAAGGCGCAACCTTATTCGGAAACCCGAGAGGAACAGGTTACGATGCGCTTGAAAACGATATTAGAAGAGTCAGTCGTCGTTGGGCATTCTCTAACTCGGAATGTCCTCAATTGGGGCTTGACGAGGAAGATAATTTGTATTGCGTTTACTCTGGCTATGTTCCTGATGATTATACTACTGTTACAGTCTCAACATCAGGCGGTGGAACCGAACAAATTAGAGGATTAAACGGACATCTTTATTTTACATGGAAGTATAATGACCCTTCATATGGTTGGTCTGAACCCAAGAATTTTACTCCCTATCAGATTGATTGCAATTATCCGTCATTATGCAATGATGTTATTTCCGACGGCGCTACAAAATGGCTATACGTTTCCTACAGCGCCGATGATTACCCCGGCGATAGAGTTACAGACGAAACTCTTCCAATTTCCGAAGCTTATATTTATATAGCTGCTATCGACAAAGATTCGTTGAACCCGTCGACAGTAATTTCAAGCGTCGATGAGCCTGCGGCTGCTACTCTCGATATGCAAATATTCCCGAACCCAGTTTCCGGGTATGCGCAATTACTTGTTTCAATGAATACAGACGGCATAAGAGGCTCAATCGAAATGTTCGATATGCTCGGAAGAAAAGTTCAAACTGTCTACAATGGATATATCGATAAACAGAATAATTTTTCGCTTGATTTCAATGGCATACAAAACGGAGTATATTACCTTGTCTTAAACACAAAAGCTGGAAAATCAAGTTGTGT
>CAYLSY010000227.1:0-4510 GCA_964386275.1 uncultured Hyphomicrobiales bacterium | reverse complement strand
TTCAAAGTGGGAAAAAGAAATTTCTTGATAAGTCATCAATTAGCAAACAACTAGAAATAATACGATTTGTCTATTGATTAATTTGGGTTTATACATATATTTCTTTTTATTTAATTGTTTTCATTTGAAAATGGTATTCACTGCATCTTTAGAATCATCATATTGGAGTATTATTTATGAAAAAAATAATTAGCTCAATAATTCTTGCCTTTGCTATCATCACATCCGCCTCTGCCACAACCTATTACGTCAATGGTAAAACTGGTTGCGATACCACAAAAAAATTCGACGGCAGAACAGAAAAAACTGCCTTCAAAACAATCCAAAAAGCAATTAACAGTATCCGAAACGGAGATAAAATCTTTGTAGAGGGCGATGGAATCGTATATTCGGAGAGAATCATAATTGAAGGTAAGGAAGATATTAAGCTCATCGGGAGAAATAATCCGGTTATCTCAGGTATGGTTTTTAGTTCAATCTCGGATATGAATGCCGGAATCTATATTAATTCAAGTTTATTGACAATCGAAGGCATGATTATCGAGGGTTTCAATCACGGCGAACTCAAAACCGCCGGATTGAAAGGCGGCGCCGGCATTTATGTCGATTCTGATGTTACGGATATTGTCATAAAAGATTGTATGGTTAGGGATTGCAACTACGGCATTGTGCTTTACGAAGTTGAAGCCTCGCAAGTTACCAATTGCAAAATACTGAATATTACAAAAACTCAAGACGGAAGCGCCGGCAACGGCATATTTGTATTGAGCAACAAGCATTTCCTGCAAAATGTGCAAATCGGCACAGCGAAAGGAAATTCAATTGAGAATTGCGATGGTTACGGTATTTATTTCGGCTCGTTGGGAAGCGTTGATTCTCCAATACTATCGGATTTATCGAAAATTAGCAATAATACAATAACTGGTTGCGGAAAAGCCGGGATTTGTGTATCGAACGTAGCCGGAATGTTCAAGGTTAAGAACAATACTATTGGAAACAGCGCCAATTCCATCGAATTACGAGGATTGATGCTTGATATGCTTGTCGAAAAGAATAACTTTGGACCTTTATCGCACGGAGCATCAACATATCTGCTGTCAGACAAGGATTATGACGGCTCTATGCTATACGACATTTGGAAAAACAATGACAACAGATTTAAAGAAGCCTCCTTTGCGGCTATCGACCCTAAAAGAATAATGGTCATGGTAGCGCCAGACGGTTCGAAACACGTTAGAAACAATGAAAAGGATGCAGTATCCGATTCTCAAGGTAAAGGTAAAATCGAAAGCTTAAAGTAAAGATGATGAATACTATAAGATTATATATTCTTCTATTGTTTTTCGTAGCCCCAGCGATTGCTCAATTGCCGACGGAAGTCGAATATGAAATTTCATTGGAAACACAGAAATTTCGCGACTTGCTCGAAATGACATATAAATATTATGTCGATTCCATCAATATTCATAATCTAAGCGAAAAAGCATTTTCATTGATGTTGAAGGAGTTAGACCCGTATTCGAATTACTATGGTTCCGATCAATATCGCAAAATCAGCGAAGCAAATGTAGGAAAATCAGCCGGCGTAGGCATTAATATTATTGAATTGAACGATACGTTAACCGTGATTTCTGTATCGCCCAATAGCCCAGCCGATTCAGCGGGATTGCTTCCCGGCGACAAATTGTTGTTTATCGATGGAGAAAATGCTTTAAAGTATAATACTTCCGAGGGAAATTTGAAGTTAAGCGGCGCTGTCGGCAGCAAGCTCAGCCTGATTGTATTTCGCAAGGGCAGTTTAAAGGAATATGTTTTAAAAAGGAGTGAAGTGCCGCTGCCATGCATTAATTCATATTTCATTATTAACGACACTGATGTTGGGTTTATTAAATCCAACAGGTTTTCATTGCTGTCCGATGTTGAATTTAAGTCTGTATTGAATGAATTAAAAGACAAAGGAATGAGAAGTCTGATAGTAGATTTACGCGGCAATCAAGGTGGATATATTGACCAAGTCTGCAATATAATTGATGAGTTTTTAGAAGGCGGCAATATTATTACTTATACAAAAGCGCGCCACGAGGATTTTAGTATAACCAAGCGCACGACAGGAAAAGGCGACTATGAGAAATTGCCCATTGTTTTAATCATCGACAAAAACACAGCATCGGCTGCAGAAATTTTCGCTGGTGCAATTCAGGATTTCGATAGGGGAATAATAATCGGAGAGCAATCCTTAGGTAAAGGATTGGTGCAAAAGGCTTGGAACTTCAAGGATGGTTCGGCATTTCATTTGACCGTGGCAAGGTATTTTACTCCTTCAGGTAGATTAATACAAAAACCATTTCTAAGAGAGAACGAAAAACCGGTTTTGGACGAAGCATCGAAACTTAATCTCGACCAAAAAAGCCAAGAACAAATAGAGGAAGCCATTAGGCGAACCGGTGGCAGAACTTTTGCCGATATTCATAAAACCCGCAAAGGACGCTCAGTTATCGGTGGTGGTGGCATATACCCGGATTATTTTATTCAGGAAGATACAACAACTTTGTTGGTTAATTATATGAAAACCAAAGGTATTTTTGTTCAATATGCATATTCGTATTTGGAGGATAACCGCAGCGAACTGAAAATTATTTACGGCGACAATATTTCGAAATTTGTTCGAGATTTCAAAGTAACTGACGAAATGATGACGACATGCACTAGCATTTCGAAATCACGTAAGATTTGGAACGAAAAAATGTATGAAACGGATAAGGAATATATTCGCAATTTCATCAAATCAGCCATCGCTCATGCCCTTTGGGGGGATAAGGGCTTTTATCAGGTTTCGTTTTCAACGGATAATATCGCTCGAAAAGCCCTTGAATACATCGAAGAAGCAAAAAAAATGATTGAATAATAAATATGAAAGCGCTATGATAAGAAAAATCAATTTTAAAGAGGTATTGTTTTGGATAATCGCTCTAATTCTTGCAGTTGGTATTTCGATATATCAAAGGATTACTGGACCTACTTTTCCGGTGAAAGGAAAAACGGAGATATCGGGTAAAATTGTAGAATACTCTTTGCCACGCTCCCATAGCGGCGATGGAGATAAACAAATCATGATATTAATCCCTGATACATCTGTTTCGGCAGATTTAAAGTTCCGCCGTTTTATCCGCGATCCAAAAATGCAAGATGAATGGTCTCTTTTGCCGATGATTCGCTCTGGCGATACTTTGGCGGCAAGCATTCCTCATCAGCCACCGGCAGGCAAGATTGAGTATTATGTAATAGTAAAAACTGGAGTTAATGAATCAAGTTTAGTTGAGAAACCGACGATAATACGTTTTACTGGGGCTGTTCCGAATTTGGTGTTAATACTCCATATCATTTTGATATATTTGGCAATGATTGTTGCCTTCAGAACTGGTATAGAAGCAATTTTCATTAAGAAAAAGACTTATCAATACACTGTCGCAACGGTAATATTATTATTCGTTTCCGGTTTGGTTCTCGGTCCGATTGTGCAGTTTTATGCTTTTGGAGAATTCTGGACGGGTTTTCCATTCGGGCATGATTTGACTGACAACAAGATTCTTGTATCGTTTATACTCTGGTTATTCGCTTTGTATAGATTGAAGAAGAATCCGCAAAATCACTATTGGGCGTTAATTGCTTTGGCGGTTATGCTTTTGACGTATTTAATTCCTCATAGCGTTCTCGGCTCAGAACTTGATTATACGAAAATGCCGAAATAGTAGTCACTTATCAGAAAAAAAATATGAAAGTATCTGTTGGAAAAAAGACATTGCTTTATCCTCATCCGGTTTTATTAGTCGGCTCATACGACATTGAGGGTAAACCCAATATAATGACCGCATCATGGAGCGGAATTGTTTCGAGCGAACCGCCATGCTTAAGCGTATCGCTACGAAAGCAAAGACACAGCTATAATGCGATACTGAGCCGCAAAGCGTTTACAATCAGTATACCGAGCGAAGATATGCTGTCTGCGGCTGATTTTGCAGGTGTATTTTCTGGTTCGAATGTGGATAAGTTCAAAGAAACGGGGCTTTCAGCTGTTGATTCCGAAGTAGTCGATGCTCCATATGTTGCCGAAGCGCCGGTTGTGCTTTTGTGTAAACTGGTTTCAACTGTCGAGCTTGGCAGTCACACGCTATTTATCGGAGAAATTCAACAAACCCTTGTCGAACAGGATGTATTGGCAGAAAACGGGCTGCCTTGTTTCGAAAAAGTAAAGCCTCTGTGTTATGATTCTGGTTCTTCGCATTATTATTCAACCGGCAAAAGGCTTTCTAAGGCATACATAACCAAGAAAACTATTGATAGAGAATGAACTTAAATGGATAAAAAATTATTTAAGCAGGATACTAAACCAACTTTAGAAATTCACAGTAATAATAATCCGGTCTTCGAGGGAATGGCATAATGTAAAAATTCCGATAAGGTGACGTATGCCACTTATCATGCGTAAACAATGTGAATTAAAAGAAACATG
>CAYLSY010000226.1:0-4540 GCA_964386275.1 uncultured Hyphomicrobiales bacterium | reverse complement strand
TCTGTTATACTAGAACAACTCAAGTCGTTTTATATTAAAATATTATAAATAAAATAAAAAAAAGCCGCTATCGAAGTTGGTTTCGGTAGCGGCTGAAAGATGATTTCTTGAACGAGTAACTACATCTGCATCGGTATTGCCGGGTCGTCTGGTTTTCCTGCATTTTTCAATGGAATTGCAATTAAAATAATTGCAACCACGACAAACACAAGTGAACTGACAAGGAACGAAGGCTCTGCAAACACAGACGGCATTTTCCAATCAAGAACCGCAAATAGAGCAAAAAGCAGACCTATCAACGCTTCGCCGGCGATCAATCCAGCAGCAAGCAAAACACCATTGTTCGATACTCGCGAATTTTGAGCGTCATTATAAGCGCGCTTTTCGGCAAATTTGTCCAAAATACCTTTGATTAAACCTCCGATGAATATCGCAAAAGATGTTTCAAGCGGCAAATACATACCGACGCAAACCAACATCGGACTTTTTACCTTAACTAGAATAAATCCGATTGCCATAATGATGCCGATAATAATAAGTGGCCAAGCCATGTCGCCGCCTACTATACCACGGGATAAGATTGCCATCAGCGAGGCTTGAGGCGCCGAAAAATGCTCGCCTCCCAAACCGTTGATTCCGGGAATGAATGCGCCGCCGCTCATGTTTATATCTCCTTGATGTAAAATCAATAATGGGAAAAACATTACAGCCGAAGCCAAGACTATGCCCAAGATGTCGCCGACCTGCATTTTCCAAGGCGTGCCGCCGAGGATATGCCCTACTTTAAGGTCTTGTAGCATTTCGCCTGCAACGGCAGCAGCTACGCAAACGACAGCGGCAACGCCAAGCACTGCCGAAACGCCTTGCTCGCCTTTCATTCCAAGTATTACCATAAGTAAAGCAGCAACTAACAAAGCTGAAATCGTCAAACCACTTATTGGATTATTACTTGAGCCAATCAGACCAACAAGATAACCGGAAACAGCCGCAAAGAAGAATCCAGCAATAACCATGACAATTGTTGCCACAAGTGCGGCTCCAATATCCTTCGAAAACATGTAGTATATGAAAAATGTTGCAATTGCTGCCAAGAAAATTCCGATAAACACCCATTTCGAAGGCATATCGCGCTGAGTGCGGTCTTCGACATGTGCGTCGCCTGCTGCCTTTTTAATGTCCTTTATAGAGCGTGTCAAGCCTGTAATCAGACTCTTGCGCATTCGCCAGAGCGTGAAGGCGGCGCTCATTAACATACCGCCAATAGCTATTTTGCGCACAATATCCTTCCAAATGCTTGTTCCCGCTTGTATCCAAGAGCCTTCATACTTGTCGGCATATTCCTTTCCGGCTTCAGTGCCAGCGTTAGCTTCGAAATCAGCCCTTCCTAATTCGATTTTTGCTTTTGATATTGCTTCGGAAGCTCCGAGAATCGCAATTTCATCTTCGGTAAGTTTATCCTTGTTCTTCGATGCTTTTATCAGCAATGTGCTGGCTTGTTGATTCGCTTTTATTTTCAAATCTTCTTTTGACAAAGTCGAGCCGGCAAGCGTTTCCTTATCCATAATAACTTGCACTACGGCTTCTTTTGTATATTTCTCAGCCACTATTGCGGTATTGACACTGTTTCCGATGAAAAACAGTAAAACTGGTACAAACAAACCCCATGCCAGCAAACCGCCAGTGAAGTTCAAGGCGGCAAGATTCGGACCGATAATATAACCAACGCCCATGTAAGCAGGGCTTACTCCGGGTGTGCTTAAAATGGCGCCGCCGCCGGTTTGCAATGCAGACGAGCCTACTGCCATTTTGTGTGTTCCGAAAGCGATGAACTTGTTCCACATCGGCGCAAAGAAGTGGATTTCTTTTAAAACTTGAATGAGAGCGCCGATTCCCATAGCCCCGAACAGGAATTTCGCCCCGCTCGAGCCGGCACGTCCGGCTTTATGAATTTCAGAAGCGGCAACAGATTCAGGAAAAGGCAAATCCTTGTCTTCGACCATTACTCGTCGAATAATTGTGATGAACAATATACCGAAAATACCGCCAACAAACAAAACAGCAGTAGTTTTCAGATAGTATTCCACAGATGCGAACTCGTTGCCGTCCCAAATTCCGGCAATGATAAACGCAGGAATTGTAAAAATTGCTCCAGCGGCGACCGATTCGCCAATCGAGCCAACGGTACGGGCGATATTCTCTTCTAGAATCGAACCTTTGAAGAACTTTAAAAACGCCATGCCGATAACTGCAGCAGGATAAGTCGCAGCTATTGTCATACCCGCTTTCAAACCCAAGTAGGCATTGGCTGCGCCAAGCACAACCGACATTATCAAGCCAATAACCAAAGCCTTAATAGTCATTTCCGCCATGTTCGTAGTCGATGATACGAATGGCACAAACTTTTTCACTTCAGACATATTTTACCTTCACGTTGCTTTAAAATAATTTTTTATAAAATGTATATAATTATTTTTTATAAAAATCGATGAATTCCTCAAAGAAAGCGGCAGATGTTTTAATACCGCCGATATAGTTTTCGACATCATAGTTTTCGTTGGGCGAATGAATATTATCCGATGGTAAACCAAAGCCCATCAATACAGTCGGGGCATGAAGGACGCTGTCGAACAACTCGACAATAGGAATTGAGCCGCCTGCGCGAATAAATACAGGCTCCATATTGAAATCCACTCGGAAAGCATTCATAGCGGCTTTCACTCCGGCGCTGTCTCGCCGAACAAGCACAGGCTTTCCTCCCTGAGCCATATTCAAAGATATTTTGACAGTCGGAGGCGCAATGCTTTTAAGATATTTTTCGGTATTTTTCAATATTTCATCGGGATTTTGGTTCGGTACAAGCCTTATGGAAATCTTAGCCGAAGCGCAGGTTGGCAGTATTGTCTTCGAACCTTCGCCTGTATAGCCGCCCCAGATGCCGTTTACGTCCAAAGCGGGTCTTGCCCATACTCTTTCGAGAGTTGTGTAGCCAATTTCACCGTTAACAGTTTCAATGTCCAAGTCCTTGCAGTATTCTTCGAGGTTGAAGGGCAATTTTTCAAATCCTTCGCGCTCTTCCTTTGTAAGTTGAACGACATCGTCATAAAAGTTCGGAATTGTAATTCTACCGTATTTGTCTTTAAGCTGTGTTATCATCCAGCATAGCACTTGCAGCGGATTATCGACTCCGCCACCGAACGAGCCGGAATGCAAATCGCGGTTAGGTCCGGTTACTTTGATTTCAAAGAATGCTATTCCTCGAAGCCCGTAGCAAATAGATGGCATACCCGGCGCAAACCATTCGCTGTCGGATACCAATACTGTATCGCATTTGAGCAGTTCGGCATTATTAATGATAAATTCGTCGAGATGGCTTACGCTGGCTTCTTCTTCGCCTTCGATAAGGAATTTAATATTGACTTTAGCTTTGCCTTTCAGCTTGAAAAGCGCTTCGAGCGCCTTAATGTGAACATAGAATTGTCCTTTGTCGTCGGCAGAGCCCCGAGCAAAAATTTTCCCGTTACGGATTTCAGGCTCGAAAGGTTTGGTTGTCCATAAATCCAACGGGTCGACAGGCTGCACGTCATAATGCCCGTAAACAAGAACTGTCGGAGCGTCAGCTCCGGCGCCGTTCCAATGAGCATACACTATTGGATGCCCTTCGGTTTCCATTACTCTAACGTCAGTAATACCAATGCTTTTCAGACTATTGACTACCCAAAGTGCGCAATTACGGCAGTCCTCCTTGTGTTCGGATTGGCTGCTAATGCTTGGAATGGCAAGCAGTTCGAATAACTCGTCGATTAGTCCTTGCCTATTTTGTTCGATAAAATTAAAAATTTCGTTCATCGTTATTTAAAAAAAAATAAATAAATTAGTTAGTAGGACATCAATAAATATTATTAATGATAATAACACTATTTATGATAATAGTTTAATTAAATCCAAAAAAAACAGTAGAGGCAAAATAATCATTGTCTCTACCGTTTCAGAAGAATTAATAAATACTTAGCAGACTGCTAAATATTACAGTGAGCTTTTTTTCAAGATATTTAGTTGGTATTGACTTTACCAACAGTTCCAACAGCAATTTGCCAGGTTTCTTTTTCTTTTTTCAAAGTCATCGAATACCTTAAATATGTTTTAACCGGCTCTCCTGATGACGAGTCGGTGTATTCGGCTTTAACGCCGTAAATAACCGAAGCAAGAGTTGCGGCATTATCCATTGCGATGTGTACGTCTTCGATTTCGCCATATTTAATATCAAATTTAGCCCACTGCGATTCGAGAGCAGCTTTGATTTGGTCGATGCTTTTGATTGTTTCGCCAGAATCGGTGCCATAAAAGACAACATCTTTCGAGAACATCGTTACGATGGGCGAAAATGACTCATTTTTTAATGCCGTCATATAAGCTTTAATAACATTAGTAATTTGCTTCTCTTCATCGTCTTTTTGTTCTTTAGATAAATATTTTTGTTTATCTCCACAAGAAGCTAAGACTAATATTATTAAGAAATAAGACAACAATGTCAGTACGTATT
>CAYLSY010000225.1:0-4606 GCA_964386275.1 uncultured Hyphomicrobiales bacterium | reverse complement strand
CTGTTGGAGGCGGGTTTATAAAACTGAATTCATTCGTAGGTTGATAAAAATCGATGCTGTGAACATACAAATCAGCTGTTGAGCTGGGATTATGTATGTTAAGTACAATATTTAGACTTGATTCAGGTAGAATTGGTTCGCCGCAATTAAAGTAAATATTCAGTTTGGGGAGCATACCGCTACCGCTAACTGTTGTTGTTAAAGCGTCGGTTTTGCCCTCGAACATGACATTAACAATACATGAATACGGAGCTTCTTCGTCTGGAGCAAACCTATAAGGTATTCGAGCTGTATCCTTTGCATTCAATGGAATGGGGAAGACAGGCAATGAATACAATTCAAATTGTGTCGTGGGGCTATCAAACCCAATATCGGTAATAAGCTCATCTTTTGAGCCGTTGTTTATTATTAGAAGAATGGAATCATTGATTGTTCTTATTCTTCGTTTGCCAAAGTCGAGCGGCTCAATAATAATATTTTCATCAACAGCTGTGCCGGATAAATACATAACTTCTTGAGGACAATCGGTTTGCATCGAAAAAAGCACTTCGGCAGAAAAATTTCCTTCAGTTTCCGGTGAAAACATAATACTCATGTCGATGCAAGAATTTGGCTCAACTATAGTATCGCCCAATGGCTCTACCGAAAAGTATGCGCTGCCGCTCTTCGATATTGTAACCAATTGCGGAACAAGTGTAGTATTTTTAAAAGCGCAATTGGAAATTAGGGTTTTCTGCGCTGCCAGTAACACATTTCCGAAATACAACGAGTCTTGAACATCAGCAGTGCAACTGCCATAACCTGCTAAATACAAATAATTATCGCTTATGCAATCGGCTTTTATAACAAGTGTGGCTTCTCTTTTTCCGGGTTTTTCAGGCATGAATGAGAGTTCCAGATAAACGCATTCGCCCGGATGGATAATATACCCGTCGAGGTTCGAAACGATGCTAAATTCATCCGGATTAGCGCCTGTAAGCGACAATTCGGTTATTTCAACATCAATATCGCTATCGTTACATATTATTTCCTCATAGATTTCATCTTGAATATCGCCAAGAGTTGTTTCGGGAAATTCAATATTGTTATATTTCAACGACAAGTTGGGTTGAATAACGCTGAACGTTGATTCAATAGTATAAGCGCTGCCGGGATAAATTCCATATTTTCTGATGTAAATATCTTCGGCGCCATTACTTGTGTTTTTATAAGTTCCGGATGTCAAAGTGCCGGTAAATGCACCGGTTTCATATTTGTTGTTTTTGGAATCGTAACAATAATTCTTGGAATAATTGTTATCGTCGGTGAATCCTTCGCTAAGATTAATTAATGTCATTGACTCGTCATAAATAGCAGTGAATTGGCACCATGAATGCTTACAAACATAATTATAATTATAAAAGACCATTTGGTTATTATAAGAACCAGATAAATATAAATATCCGTTATCATATTTAATTTTATTACCAGTTGCGGCAAAATCCTTGAATAATGAAATTGTGCCAATATATGTTGCAGCCGGATAATAACCGTCTGCGGGAAATCTAGCCAAAACGCAGTAGGTATTGTTAGATTCCAATATTGGATTAGATAACCCAATCACAAAACCTTTGTGGCAAACGCCTGAAACATATGCATTTCCGGCAGTATCGACACATACTCCCGTCGCATAGTCATCTCCGGGGCCGCCTGCTGTTTTTACCCATAAAATCGAGCCATCCGAATCCATTTTAACAATGAACATATCGCGCTTTCCAGCGCTATGAACAGTTGTATCTCCGAATGTGGCATCACCGGTAAAGCTTCCAACACAGTATAAGTATATATCATCATTAGTTACCGCTACACTGATTCCGGAATCTGACTCGATTCCACCGAAGTTCTTAGCCCATAAATAACTTGTTGTTTGAGATATTTCAGCTTTTAAAAGGTAATTAATTTCTACCGATGGCGGTTTCCAATAATATTTCAAATTGATAGCATTAGATGTAATAGTTGTCCATGACGAGCCATTGTTGCAGCTGTAAGACAGTTTAACTGGTTGAGTGGGTTCAACCCCGACCCATTCAATGAGAATAGAATCGCAAGTTGAATATACTTCGCCTCCGACCGGATTTGTGATTATTATTTGTTGTACGCCACCCAAAAGCGATAAATTCTTGGGGCATGGCGAACCGTTAATAATCATGGTTGCTTGGCGCATTTTCTTAATTTCTGCTTGGTTGAACCTTACTCTAAGAGTAACAGTAGAGTCCTTTTTGATTACATATGGCGGCGAATGAGGCGTTTTTCCGACATTATAATCAATTATTTGAAAAAATGTGGATGGTTGAATATAAATATCTTCAATGCTTAGGTCGGCGTTTTTGGCTTTAATATTAATATATTGCTCCGATGATGAGTTTGCAGGCGGATCGCCAAAAGAAACATAGTTGCTGGCTACGGCATATTCTGCAATACTTGTATCGGGTAAAGTATATTCGCGGTCTATTTGATAGCCGGTTTTGTTGAAAATGACTTTTAAATTGCGTTTTCTTTCAGATTCCGAGCAAGCATAAGGCGAAGTCCAATACAATTCGCAATACTGCTTAATCTGGATATCCATTGCGATATATCTGTAAATGTTGTTCAGCGCTTCTTTGGTATATACTTCAAAAGACCTGCCACCTGTTTGTAACGCCATTTGCTTAATATTTGGTTCCATCGGCATGGCTAAGGTAATCGAAAACACTTGGATATTTGCAGCTTTCAGGGCTTTTATTATGGAATCGGTCATCGGCTGCTCGTTTGGCAAGCCGTCGGTTAGAAATACAATAACCCTGCGAATGTTTGCAGGCCTAGATTTCAGAAGAGCTATTGCACCGTTTTGGGTATCAAGAAATGGAAGATTGTATCTAGTTGGACCGCCGATTTCGATTTTATTAATTGAATCAATCAGCGTTTTTCTGTCATTCGTAAAACTGCATCTAAGGTAAACAAGACCACTGAACGAAGTAATGGCGATGCGAGAATCTGGCGAGTTTTCGAAATCAATCATATTAATGAAAGAAGTAGCGCCTTCTTTGACCCAATCCCAACGCCTGATATCTCCAGCTTCTTGAATATCCATCGAATTGCTTTGGTCTAAAACTAAAACAACGCTAACAGCAGGATTAATCAGAGTATCTGTGCAGAAAATATCAACTGACGAGCTCAAATCAATTCCGTTTTCTGAAACCGAGAAATCGCTTGCAGACAAGTTCTGGTAAGGCATTCCGGAATAATCGACCGCAGCAAAAGGCGCTTTAAGCCTCGGATAATTAGAAAAATCAACTTCGGACAAAGAAAAAGTTTGTGCTTTCGCCGTTCGTATTCCGCTAATTATTAGCACGCTTACAATTATAATAAACAAAAAAGTATATTTATTTTCCATAGGCTATTCCACGCAATTTCAAATTTTATAGAGTTAAAAACTGAATAAGTCTTCTATCTAAAATCATTTATCCTTTTGCCATTACACCATGTTTCAGCAACATGATTTACTCCGTAATGGTAGAATAAATCTGTATAAGATGGACAATCCAAAACAAGAAAATCAGCTCTTTTTCCAACTTGGATACTGCCGATTATTTCGGATTTGTCAATTGCGGCTGCTCCGTTGATAGTTGCCGCAACAATCGCTTCTTCTGCAGTCATCCTTAAGTTAATAACACAGAAAGAGAGAATAAGTTGCAGATTTTCTGTAAAGCAAGAGCCAGGGTTGCAATCCGTCGATATGGCGACAGCAGCACCAGCTGAAATGAACTTACGCGCCGGAGCATAAGGCATTCGAATAAAGTACGAAGTGCCTGGCAGCAGAGTGGCAATTGTACCCGATTTTGCTATTGCCTCGATTCCGGCATCCGAAGCAAAAATCAAATGGTCGGCGGAAATTGCTCCCATAGTTGCCGCTAATTCCGCAGCGCCGAACGAAGCAAGTTCGTCGCAATGCACTTTCAATTTCAAACCGTAATCCAAGGCTGTACGCAATATTTTCTCGCCCTGAGCCAATGTATAATAGCCTTCGTCAATAAATGCGTCGCAAAACGTAGCCAAACGTTCTTCAGCAACTTGAGGCAGCATTTCCGAGCAAATCATATCGACGTAATAATCCCTGTTTCCTGCATATTCAGGCGGAAAATCGTGAGCGCCAAGGAAAGTCGGCTCGATTATCATCGGCAGCGTTTCTTTCATTTTTTTTATGGCATATAGCTGTTTAAGTTCGCTTTCCTTTGACAAGCCGTAACCGCTTTTGGTTTCATAAGCTGTCGTGCCATGCCTCATACCGTTTAATGCAAGTTGAATTCCGCTCTCTGCTAAATCGTCGATTGTAGCATTGCGCGTAGCTCTGACAGTCAACTGAATTCCTCCGCCCGAAGCGGCAATTTCCTGATAAGTTGCTCCTCGAAGTCTGCGGGCAAATTCATCCGAGCGGTTTCCTCCGAAAACAAGATGAGTATGGGAATCGACAAACCCCGGCATTACTGTTTTCCAGCCTGCGTCAATAATATCGGTAATAATAAAATTGTTTTCGAATATTGCTTTTTCGGATTCGTCGAAAGTGCCGACCCAAAGGATTTTATCGTCA
>CAYLSY010000224.1:0-4624 GCA_964386275.1 uncultured Hyphomicrobiales bacterium | reverse complement strand
ACGGCAGTCTTGTTATGCGAGGAGTTATCGAAGAAAAAGCTAATCGAATAATTGAAGTTATCGTTTCGTCTGCAAAACCTTTCGAAATAATGATGGGAAAAGTCGTTGGAATCGGCTTGGTCGGACTCACGCAAGTTATTTTCTGGGTTATAATTGCATCGGTATTGTTTATGCTTGGAGTTCCGCTGCTCGAAACACACATATCGGCTCAGGACATGATGGCTCAAACCGGCGGCATGGCGGCACAATCAAATATTTTAAAAGATATTATTCCGACTAACATATCGCCATTCCTGATAATCGGCTTTATTGTATATTTCTTATTCGGTTATTTCATCTATGCTACTTTGTTTGCTGCAGTCGGTTCGGCTGTTGACCAAGAATCCGACGCACAGCAGCTTTCGATGGTAATAACAATACCAATTATAATTCCGCTTTTGTTATTAACGAATATAATGTCAAACCCGGACGGCGCAATAGCTGTAGCGCTATCGTTGATACCGTTTTTCACTCCCATACTGATGACTGTGCGTATTGCGGCAACCAGCGTCCCTGTGTGGGAAGTGGCATTATCTTTCATTTTATTGGCTTTAACATTTTGGGGAGCTGTGTGGGCAGCCTCACGGATATACAGAATTGGAATATTGATGTACGGCAAAAAGCCTAAGCTCGGCGATTTAATCAAATGGATAAGAGTAAAATAGATATTTCTCATTACTTAATCAAAGCCTTCGAAAAGCGCTCAAGCAAGTTTTTTCGCGAGCTTGAGCGCTGTAAGGCCGAATTTTCCGAAGCGCCTGTGCATGACTTGCGAGTCGCTATCAGGCGGCTAATGTCAATTGTGCTACTTATCGATAAATTCTATTCATCTCCTTACTTTTCTGAACTGAGCCGTGAGTTGAAAAGCCTTCTAAAGATGCTTTCGCCATTACGCGATACACAAGTGCAGATTCTGACAATTCAAAATCTAATTTATCTTTTCCCAAATTTATATCACTTCAATATAAGCCTGCTTAAAACCGAAAAAAAGCTGATTAAAAGCATCTCGAGAGCGTTAATTTCTTTTAACACAGACAACTTCAAGGGTTTATCCTTTTTCTATTATCTTGATATACGAAGGAAACTCGACAATTACCCTATTGAAACAAGCGTGCTATACGAGTTGATGATGGCTGAATACATGTGCGTAAAATCCGCTATGGACATGGTAGATTCCTCAGTCATGCCCACTATTCATGCCGTAAGGCTCGCATTCAAGCGTTTCCGTTATATACTCGAAATCATTCAGCCGCTGCTTAAGCCGATAAAAGGTGCAAACAAGAAAATGGATGCAATACAAACTGAACTAGGCTTAATTCAAGACTCTTTTGTTTTGCTGAAAAACTTGTTTTACTTCTCGATTGAACAAAAAAAACTGCCTCAAAGCTCATTTTACGGTATTTTAAGTTATTTGAAAGAGCGACAAGACATTCAAATAGAAAATTTCATCAATAGCTTCGATGAGTTCCAAGAAATCCAAGAATATTTTCAATTATGACTTTTTGCAAATAATCCTGAAGAATCAACCAAAAGACGAATTAGTCATTCTTGGCAACACTTTGTTATGTTCAGAAGGAATATTTTTCAATACTCTCCAAATAATTTAATAATTTTCATTTTCTTTATTATTGAACTAAGGTTATTTTGAGTTATTCTTCTGTTTTATTGCAACTAAATTCGTATTTTGCACGTAATAAAGCATATAATAATTGATTAGGAACTTTTTTAGAGATATATCATGGAATATTACTGGTGGCTGATTGCGGCATTAATACTATTTGTTTTGGAAATAGTCATTCCGGGATTCGTTATCTTGTGGTTCGGTGTAGGCGCATTGGTGGCAGCGCTATTGGACTTCATCGGCATCCATGACATAATGGTGCAGACACTTGTCTTCAGCCTGGTATCAATTGTATTGGTGGCGCTTTCAAGAACATTATTCAAACGCTTTTTCATTCGCAACTCGCCCGGCGCGGAAATCAAAACCAACGCCGACGCATTAATAGGCTTAACATGCCTTGTTACCGAAGAAATCAACAACTTACACTCCAGCGGTCGAATTCAAGTAAATTCCCAAGACTGGGTGGCGCGCTCTTCGACCGGCGAAACAATACCTGTCGGAACTATCGCCGTTATTGAGAGAATTGACGGAATTAAGCTTTTTGTAAAAAAATATGAGGGATAAAAAATGCATTCTGATTTATTACTCGTTGGGATTATAATACTATTTGTCTTGATTGTCGCATTCAGCTCAATCAAAGTCGTCAGCCAAGCATCGGTGAAAGTCATTGAGCGTCTCGGCAAGTTTCATAAATTGGCGCAAAGCGGCTTGAATATTATTGTTCCATTCATCGACAAAGTCCGCTCGACACTCGACTTGCGAGAGCAGCTCATCGACATTTTACCTCAAGCCGTAATTACCCGCGACAACGTAACGATGGAAGTCGATTGTGTCGTTTACTGGCAAATCGTCGACCCAATCAAGGCTGTTTACGAAATCTACAATACCCGCGCCGGTATCGAGCAATTAACCGTCAGCATTTTGCGCGCCGTCATCGGCGATTTGGACTTAGACCATACGCTTAGCGGACGCGAAACCATCAACGCAAGGCTGCGCGGCACTTTGGATCAAGCTACCGACAAATGGGGCGTCAAGGTGATTCGCGTCGAATTGCGCAACGTCATTCCTCCCGAAGACATTCGCGTTACAATGGAAAAACAGATGACAGCCGAGCGTAACCGCCGAGCGCAAATTCTTCAGGCGGAAGGCGAAAAGCAATCCGCAATCTTGCGCGCCGAAGGCCAAAAGCAATCTGCCATAGTTTCCGCCGAAGGCCAAAAAGAGTCCTTGATTCTGTCTGCCGAAGGTATGAAGCGTTCGAACATTTTGAATGCCGAAGGTCAGGCAGAAGCTCGAATCAAGGTTGCCGAAGCAGAAGCAGAAGCCATAAAGTTGGTTACGACAACGCTACAAGGCACTGCGAAAGACCCGGCAAGCTACCTGATAGCAATGAAATATCTTGAATCACTCAAAGAAATTGCAACGAACACGCAAAAGACTGTCTTTTTGCCGTTCGAAACCAGCGGAATACTCAGTTCGCTCGGAAGCATAAAAGAACTCTTCAACGACACGACAAAAAGCGCATCATAACAAAAAAAATGATAAATTTGTTTTTTGTGTTAAAACGTTTTTTGTTATTCTTATATTATTGAGGTTAAAATGAAGAGGACTGTTTTTTACGACTTGCACAAGCAGGCTGGCGCTAAGATGGTGGAATTTGCGGGCTTTGAAATGCCTATTCAATATCCCAATGGAATTATTCATGAACATAAAGTTGTGCGCAACGCCGTAGGCGTTTTCGATGTTACACATATGGGCGAATTCGAAGTAACAGGCAAAGACGCATTGGCATTCATTCAAAAGATCACGACTAACGATGCCTCGAAACTGACTCCGGGCAAGGTTCAATACTCGGCGATGTGCTATCCCGATGGCGGAATAGTCGATGATTTGCTGGTTTACCGCAAGGGCGAAGACTCGTTTATGATGGTCGTCAACGGCGCAAATGTAGATAAAGACTGGCAATGGTGCGAGAAAAACGCCGAATGCTTCGACATTAACTTGAAGAATGCAAGCGACGAAATCCAACTTCTTGCCGTACAGGGACCTCAATCACGCGCAACGGTACAGAAAATCGCCGACCAAGATATTTCGAATGTCGAGTACTACACTTTCGTTCCGGGTAAAATCGCTGGAGTCGAAGCAATCATTTCGCGCACAGGCTATACCGGTGAACTTGGCTTCGAGCTTTACTTCCGCGGCGACGAACAAACCGCAAAGCATGTCTGGAACGCCGTTTTCGAAGCAGGCAAGGAATTTGGTATCGAACCCGTCGGACTCGGCTGCCGCGATACTCTTCGCCTCGAAAAAGGCTTCTGCCTATACGGCAACGACATCGACCAAACGACGAATACGATTGAAGCCGGTCTCGGCTGGATAACCAAATTGGCAAAGGGTCCGTTCAACGGTAGCGACGTGATTTCGGCTGTGAAAGCCGAAGGCGCAAAACGCCAATTGGTTGGATTCATCGTCAATGCAGAGCGCTTTATTCCGCGCCATAATTACAAAATTATCGCCAACGGCAAGGAAATCGGACATGTAACGAGTGGCAATATTTCGCCGTCGCTCGATAAACCCATCGGAATGGGTTACGTTGCCGCCGAACACAAAGCGCCGGGTTCGAAAATCGAAATCGAAGCCCGCGGAAAGCTCTTTCCGGCAGAAGTCGTAAAAATACCTTTTTTATAATGTAACTAATTTTCTACAGGAATTGTCGTTATATTATAACGAGGAGATGGCTTCCTGTATTTATATAATTTACTTTGTTTAGTGAATTGTGAAGAATTCTTATAATCCTATTAATCCCAATATATATTCGAATCACAGTTCAGACAAGGCAAGCTTCCGGACAAATCGGAATGACACTCGTTAACTATCGTATAGGAAATGATATTATTTACCCCTAACACTCCTTTTCAAACAAGGATGTTAGGGGAATTTTACAATAACATTCATCTGTTTTTT
>CAYLSY010000223.1:0-4640 GCA_964386275.1 uncultured Hyphomicrobiales bacterium | reverse complement strand
ATTGATACAAACGGAAATATAATTTCATCCTATGAATTCAAAGTTCCAATTGGTTTTCAACTGCTTTATCATCATCCAACCAAAATTCTTGATTATTATCATGGAAAATTTTTACTATCAGATATTGTTGATTATAAAATCAAGATTTTTAATGAAAACTACAATCAAATATCTGAAATAAGAAGAGATATCTATAATCAAGATACTAATATTGTTTTAATTGATACAACTGCTTATAAATATTGGAGTAAATCCAAGAAATTAGAAGATAGTCTTTCGAATATAAGCCGGATACGACTCGCTCAGTTCTATGATGATACTACTATATTTGTTACCTATTAGGATATGACCAAAGATAGCCTTGTCGACCAATATATGCATGACATTTGGAGATTTGACTCAGAAAGTAAACAATGGATTCTGTTCGCAAAGAACTTATCGAATAGACGTAACCTTAATCCAAATGATATTGTTTTAAATCAATTTCTAACTAACGGATTCTTTTATGGATACACAATATCTGATAATAAAATTATTTCTCTACAAAAACTACCATTTTACATTGATGATATTGCTCAACAAAGTATAACAAATGAAGAATACTGGAGATTGATAAAAGAGTATTATGCTGCAAATGGAGAGATACAATCAATAATACTATATGAATTAAAAGAATAAACCAAGTGTTTTCTGAGAAGACTAATAAAAAAAGACAGCATAAGAGCCGTCTTTTTTGTTATCCTTAATTTCGGCTCCTTGTAATAAACCTATCCATTGATATTTTTCCGCTGCCTACGATAACAAGGAATATGTAAGCCGTAAGAAACATAAATGCTAACTCTTTTTGTGCAAACGGGTCATTTGCGTGAAAAATCACTGCTGCGACAAACATGTTGATAGTCAGTATTGATGCTGCAACCCTCGTGAACAAGCCGAGAATCAGTAATATCGAACTTAAAAATTCAGCCGATACAACAAGTGCAAGCGAAAAGCCCATACCAAAACCAATCGGGTCGGCAAACATAATTTCGCTACCGGAAAAGAGCATAAGTAGTTTAGGAACGCCATGCGTAAGCATCATCGCCGAAATTGCGATTCGAAAAAAAGCGACTGCATAATCCATTCTGTCGCTGCGAAGGTCTGTATTCATTATGATTTTTTTCATCTTTATTCCTTGATTTGTGTTACCTAATATGTTTATTAGTCGAATCAAATCTTTATTTATTTATCTTATAATGGATGAAAAAAATATTTTACATTAACCTGAATATTTCATCATAACTAATTATAATTTCCAAAAAGAAGAATATTAAACATCATTCCGGCTTGTCCGGAATCCTCCTTCCTATCAGCCGGTTTGTACTGTTGACAGCTATATCAAGTCAGTTTTCAAATAGGAAATAATATTAATCACTGACATTACGCAGAAATTGATTTTTACACAATGAGACACGCAAAAAGTCCAAAGAGTGTCTTTCCTGACTTGACCCGGAATCCATCTTGCAGGCTGGCACTCATTCTGAAGGATGGATGCTGAACAAGTTCAGCATGACAAAGTGTGCGAACATTAGTTAGTCTTTAATGAAAAACCTTGGGCAATACTAATCGGAAACGACGAATTTCACGACTTTCATTTCCTTTCCGCAATGGATTCTAAGGAAATAAACGCCAGAGGCAAGATTCTCAGCCGGCACATGGAAAGAATAGCTGCCCGAACTAAGGTAGCCTGAATATATTACATCCGGCACATTTCCGAAAATATCAGTCAATTCGACGTTAATATCTCCGTCGTTTGGCAAGAATATTGACACACGGGTATCGCCCCCTTTGCGAAGTGGATTTTCACCGATGGTTGCCTCGATTCCGTTGAATCGTCTATCCTCCTCGCAAACTGTTACAATTGTCGAAGATATTTCATGAATAGTATATGTATTATCGAAATAAATTTTTGCAGGCATAAAAGGCAAATCAAACTCAAAAATCTGCTCTCTTGCGTTGCATAATATTGTGTCGATTAAATATTGAGTCTGCGTATTATCAAGAAGCATAATTCTCTCGGGCGCAACAAAAACCTCGGGAACGTTCGTACCGGTTTGAACTTGCGAAATATTCAATATTACATGATAATTGCCGTCGCCAATGTCATTTGTTGTCATTTTGACTTTATACTGAGGATGTCCGGCTTTGCGAATCCATTGCTCAAAGAAAATATCGAAATCCACAGGTGGATTCGGCACATTCTCTTTGAAATAATCTCGAAAATCGTCTGTTTCAATGGATTGAAACGCATAGCGTTGAAGCAAACCCTTCATTGTCGAATACATTGTCTCAATGCCAAGATACTTTCGCAGCATACTATAAACCATGCCAGCTTTTGTATATGTTAAAACTGCGCCGCTGCTGAAAATATCGTTAATTGGGACATCATATATTGCGCCAAGCTCCAATCCTCCTGAGTTTAAATAGTAGGATAATTCCCATGTAAAATAATCTTCATAAGAATAATCTCCGTGATATTTCTCCCACATCAAGTATTCAGCCCATGTAGCGCCGCCTTCGTTAATCCAAACATCTCTCCAAGTAGCACATGTAACTAAATCGCCGAGCCATTGGTGTGCAAGCTCATGAGCAATGCCGATGCTTTGCTTACCATCTAGCCATTGCCTTGCTATCATAGTCATTGTTTGATTCTCCATTCCGCCAAAAAACGGCTCTACGGCTACCATTCCGTATTTACAAAATGGATATTCACCGAAAACTTCAGAATAAAGCGCCATATAATCGACTGTATTCTTAAAAGCAATTTTGGGGTTGTAACTGTTTTCGGCAGTATCGGTGTTATAATAATCCTTTTCCCAAACAACATACATAACCGGTATCGAGTCTAATGGATTAGAAATCTTTTTGTAATACTCAGTGTATACATAATATTTTGATGCTGCAACGCTGATTAAGTAAGTCGTAATCGGCGTTGTGTCTTTCCATACATAAGTTTCGCTTGTATCAGTCTTAATTATTGTATCGATTAGCCCGTTGGAAGCCGGGAAAAAACCTATAGGAACACGAACCGTTATCGTAGCAGCGGCTTTATCATATGGCCTGTCGTTCGAAGGCAGCCAATAGCGTGCATTTTCGGGTTCGCTTGTTAAATAAGCCAAACGTTCCTTATAATAAACCGAACTCTTAGAGTCGTTTATTTTTTTAGTTTCTTCTTTAGGATAAAGGAAGAATCCGATATTTTCTTCATTTATATATTTGTAATACACTGTAGCAGTAAAAACATCGCCTTGTTTTATGTCATTAGGTAATGACACAATTATTGTAGCGCTTTTAACTAAGTATTCCGCCATACTTCCATTAATGATTATACTGTCTATCTGCAATCCAATTGCATCAAGTTCAATTGTCTCTGTGGCTGAATCCAAACGGCATTCAATAGCGTTCCGCCCCCACCAATAACGGGCTTCGCCTTTAACAGAATCGCTGCTAAGCATATGATACCAGTCGAAATAAATATCATAGGAAAGGACATCGTATGCTCTTCTTTGAATTTGACTTGCTAAAACGGCATTATTCGAGTTTTTTTCAGAGCTCATTTTTGAATAATGAACATAACGGCATTCCGAACGTTCGCTGCCGTCGATTCTTAACGAATGAGGCAATCCTTGAGCGTTCGAAAATTCAAAAATGAAAGGAATGAGGAACAGTAATAAGGCTTTTTTTAACATAAGTGCTTCCGTATTAAAATGTTAATCTACTTTTATTTCAAATATAAGGGGCCATTTCTTGCCAGTTACCCAGATTCTGCCCGTTTCGGCATCATAAGCAATGCCGTTGAGGACATCAGTATCGAATCGCGGCGAAAATTCCTTGCGGAACGAGGATAAATCGAGCCATGATTTGACTTTGCCCGTCGATGGGTCGATTCGCGCAATTTTGTCTGCCATCCATATGTTCGCCCATATTTCGCCGTTGATCCATTCCAACTCATTGATATAGCCAACCGGTTGATTGCCGTCGAATACAGGCAATGTCGATATTACAGAAAAATCCTTAGGGTCAACGAACCTCAGCATATTGGTGCCGTCGCTCATTATGAGCTGCTTGCTGTCGTAGGTTAGCCCCCAGCCTTCTCCGTTGTATTTGAATTGCTTAACTTTCTTCAGACTTTCGAAGTTCCATACAAGGCAGATGCCTTCTTGCCATGTCAATTGATATATTTCATTGCCGACAAGCGCTATGCCTTCGCCGAAAAATTCGTCAGGAATGCGTACCGAATTCAATTTTTTACCTGTTTCTGCGTCGAGTATGTTGAGCTTCGAAGAACCTTTCAAACCAGTGCCTTCGTAGATTTTTCCTTTGTAAAAAAAGAATCCTTGGGTAAACGACTGGCTTTGATGTTCGAATTTCTTGATGATTTTGGGGACAATGACGGGGGGTCTATCTGGCTTTGACGTTTCGGTTGTTTGTGGTTGCGCTTGTGAGGCTTTTGTCTTTGTTTCAGCTTTTTTATCGCTGCAGCCACCTATTGTTACGGCAATGAGCAAAATAAATATTACGGTCGAAATGTTTTTCATTATTTCATTAAACCTGGATTTTTCATTAAAATAATAAAAATTATCGAGTATCTGTATTAGTAG
>CAYLSY010000222.1:0-4666 GCA_964386275.1 uncultured Hyphomicrobiales bacterium | reverse complement strand
CGGAAGCATCTTTGATTTTAGGTATTTATTGGAAAATTCTCGGCGAATATGCGGATGCTTTGAATTACATTAATCAGGCTAAAGATATTTTTGAAGCTAACAACCAAATGGCTATGCTTGCTGAGTCCTATAGAACTTTAGGCGAAACCTACAGGGCAATGGCTTATTACGAAAAAGCGCTCATAAACTTATCGACAGCCGCTTCACTTTTTAATTATAGCCTAGACACACTAGGCTTGGCAAAAACCATGAACCGCTTTGGCGCTGTGTTTTACGAGATGTACAACACAACTCGATTGTTCAACAATCTCGATTCGTCTTTCGCTTATTGCATGAAGGCAATTCGTTATGCTGAAAAAGTCAACGACCTTAAAATAGTTCAATCAACTTATACAATACTTGGCGCGACAAACATTGGTCAAGGTGATTATTCACAAGCGCTAAGTTATTTAACCCAAGCGCTCGAAATCGCCCGTAAAATCAACGCAATTGACGATTTGTCATCGATTTATATTAATATAGCCAGCGTTTATCACCAGAAACGTGATTATGAATCATCAAATATATATGCCGATAGCAGCCTTACTTTGGCGCGGAAATTACGGTTGAATTCAACAGCCGCAATGGCAGCCAACACCTTGTATTTGAACTACGAAAAATTAGGGGATTACCGCAAAGCGCTTCATTATCTTGGCATAGACAAAGATTTGACCGATTCAATTCAATCAGTTAGAGCAAATTTAAATTTTTTCAAAACAGAAATAAAACATTTGCAAGCCCAAAAAGAACGAGAACTCGAAATTCAAAAAGAACAAATGTTCTATCAAACAATTATTTTTATTATAATTCTGCTGTTTGCCGCCTTTATATCTTTTTCATTTTACCAAAAGAATTCGACCACCAAGAGAATCAATCAACAACTGAATGAAAAGAATGATTTGATTTCGGAACAAAAAGACCAATTAATCGAACTTAATAACACAAAAGATAAGTTCTTCTCAATTATTTCACATGATTTAAAGAATCCAATCGGCACGCTCAAGAGCTTCATCGAGCTATTGAAATCGGACTATGATAAGTTTACTCGCGAAGAAATCCACTCTTTTATTATCGAACTTAGCAAGTCTGCGCAAAAAGTATATTCTTTGCTCGAAGAGCTTTTGCAATGGTCGAGAATCAAACGTGGGGCGATTAAATTCTATCCGCATAATATTGCTGTATACGATTTTACAAAAGGAATAATTGCTTTATTCGATGAAATAGCAACCAATAAACAAGTTACAATACGCAACCTTATACCTAAAGATATTAAAATTGTTGCCGATATGAATATGTTTTCAGCTATATTAAGAAATCTATTGTCAAATGCAATTAAATTCTCTCATCCCAATGGAGAAGTAACAATAGGAGTCAACATCATTAACAATGAATACGAATTTTTTGTTAAAGACAATGGTATTGGAATTGAACCTTCAGTTATGGAAAAGTTATTTCTTATCGGCAACAGCATTACTTCGGTCGGAACAAATGGCGAAATAGGCACTGGCTTAGGCTTGATTCTATGCAGAGAGTTTGTTGATATCCACAAAGGTAGAATTTGGGCTGCCAGCAAACCAGGATTCGGCGCTACTATATTTTTCACTATTCCAAAACTGGAAGCTCATGTCGAGGATGAAGAACTGCTCAACGATTTGAAGGAATAATTGAGTTTAACAAATTTCGGCATTATTTTTGTTCATATGGTTTTTAATTCAAAAACTAATTTATCGGTTAATAATGGAAATCGGAATACCTTTTTTAATTGTTGATGATGAGGACAGTTCGATTGCAACTCTTAAATCCTTAATTACTAAGGCGTTTCCAAAATCCGAGATAAAAGTCGAGCAAGACGGTATTTCTGCTTTCGACTATATTCAAAGAAATCTTGCGCCGATGATTGTTATTTGCGACTATAATATTCCCGGTATAAACGGGTTGCAAATAATTAAGAAAATTCGTGCAAAAGAACATGGCGAGCAGGTTTTCTTTATGATTATAACCGCAAATGCCGACAAAGAATTAAATATTAAAACCCTTCAATCCGGCGCCGACGACTTCATCAACCGTCCGTTTTCTGTCGATGAATTGCTCGGCAAAATGCGCCTTGCCGTTAGAATTATTACTCAACTTATTAATAATAAAGAACTTTTCGCTAGTGTTACGGAATTGACTAATGAATTGAAGCTCGATGCTACTAAAATGAAAGATTTAATCATTAGCATTCTCGAGACAAAAATTCCTGACTTCGTAAAAATTACTAAGTTTTATTCTGATGCCTCTGTTTGGATTGCTTCAGAACTAGGCGAAGTCGATAATGAAGAAATAAAAGAAATTGAATCTGCCGCTCAATTATGTCTAACCGGCAAGCTGTCTCTTGCCGATAGTTTAATTGAAAAACCTGTTCTTTCCGATGGTTTGCCAAGCAACGAAAAAATGGCAGCCATTCCCGGAAATGCTCAAAAAATGCTTTCTCAAATAAGGGGATTCGACAAAGTAACCCAAATAGTATATCATATCTATGAAAACTATGACGGCAGCGGAATTCCGGATAAAATAAAAGGCTGGCAAATACCACTTGGCTCGAGGATTCTTCGGGCGGTTATGGATTATTATGAACTAGTTAACATTAAAAAGCTGTCTTCTTCGAAAGCAATAGAACAACTCGAGCTGCAATCTCGAAGATTATACGATTTCAGAATAGTCGCGTTAATCGACCAATTCAATGCTACTCAAGGCATTGGTCACGCCCGCGAAAAAGCTATTCGATACAAAGAACTTGCCGAAGACATGATTATCTCTCGAAACCTCGTTACTCAATCCGGCTTGAAAATCATGGGCGCCGGTTCGAAAATGGACATTGAAAAAATTGAAAAAATTATTACTATTATCACCTCAGACCCGCTTATCGGTAAAATATACGTTTATTATTAATAATACTCTTTGTGTGTCCAACATGGCTTGATCTTGAATCCATACTAATATCAAACACTCTACCTTTCTTCTTTGTATGAACAACAAAATTTATTATATTTAAAAAAATTTTCTATTAATTTTGGGAGAAAGTTATGCTGAAACTCACTTTCCTAGGTCATTCATGTTTTCTTTTCGAAGACGGCAAACATAAAATTGTAATCGACCCGTTTATTACCCACAACCCAGCTGCAACAATCAAAGCTACTGATTTAAAAGTAGATTACATCGTTGTTACTCACGGTCATGGCGACCATCTTGGAGATTCAATTGAAATCGCCAAAAAATGCGGCGCTACTATCATTTCCAACGACGAAATTGCTAAATACGCTGCCAGTTTAGGCATCAAAGCCCACAATATGCATATCGGAGGCGCATTCAACTTCCCGTTCGGAAGACTAAAACTGACTATCGCCCATCACGGCTCTGCTGCTCCAGATGGAACTTATATGGGAAATCCTGTTGGCATCGTTATGAACTTCGGAGGCAAAACTATTTACCATACCGGCGATACCGGATTGTTCCTCGATATGAAACTTATCGGAGAATTGAACAAAATCGACCTTCTTTTAGTTCCAATTGGCGATAATTACACAATGGGAGTCGATGATGCTGTCAAAGCTGTCGAATTTGTTAATCCAAATACCGTGATACCTATGCATTACAATACTTTCGACATCATTGCCGCTGACCCGTACGATTTCAAAGCTAAAGTCGAAAAACTCGGAAAAGAGTGTATCATTATGAATGTTAACGACTTAAAGGAATTCTAAATGAGGAAATACTTTCTAATACTATCGGCTCTAACTTTTTGCTTTATATCTTGCTTACCCGCTTCTTCGAAAGAAGAGGAAAAGGAAGGATTTTCGGTCGGCGCTCAATTAGGCGTTCAATTGCCTATTGGTGATTTTTCGGATAATATATCACCGGGTTTTTCTTTTCAAGCGCTATATATGCATAAAATGGAAGAGAACTTGGATATTAGATTCACACTCGGTTATATCAAATTTGGCTCAAAAGATAATGGCATTATCACCGATTACAATCTATCAGACTTTTTGATAAACGCAGGCGTCCATTATAAAATCGAAATGGAACCTCTAAGACCATATATTGGCGCCGAACTCGGTTATCACTTAATAAGTTATTCATTTAATCACAGCCAATTAACGACTATCGAGGATACCGAATCTAAATTCGGTTTAGGTATCTTTGGCGGAGTAATATATACTATTAACGAAGATTGGTCTTTGTTCGGCGATTTAAAATATACTACTGATTTCACTGATAACAGAAAGTTAAACTATATTGGAATAAATGCCGGCATTAAATACGAATTCTAAGTTCATATATTTTCAATTAATTAGTGTATTTACATCATAATTCTCTGTCTCGTTGTCAGTATTTTTTTGTCTAACCTTCCGAATTTTTTAAACTTTCGGATGGTTTGTTTCATATACAGTATAACAAGTATTTTTACTAACTGATTAATAATTCAAATAAAAATGTCAAACATAAATCATATAAAACCAAATCCAAACATTCGATATCCAAGAAAAACAACACGTAAAATTAATGTTGGCGGAGTTGAAATCGGCGGCAACTCCGCCATTTCCGTTCAATCAATGACAAAGACAAAAACCGCCGATATAACCGC
>CAYLSY010000221.1:4252-4683 GCA_964386275.1 uncultured Hyphomicrobiales bacterium | reverse complement strand
ATTGTTAAACCACCAAGCGCAACGCCAGTGGTCAAGAACTAAGAATGACTATCTGAGAAATAATAGCATTTTTCCGGCTGTTCCTATTATTTTTTAATATAAATTATTTATATTTGAAAATTCGATTTTGTAAATTTATACGGTTAAAAATGATGAAGCGCGCAATTTTAATTCTTTTATTGCTAATTATTAGCATTTTACAAACAGGAATAGCTAAGGACAGACAGAGCGTAGCCGCCCAAGAACTAAGAAATGAGCTACTCAAAAAAAATAACATAACAAATATTAACGGAATTACCGGATTTGTGCCTCAATCACCAGTTCAAGCGATTGAGCCGAAGACTTTGCCGAGTGTTCTGCAATTTGCGCCCGAGTGTTCGGAGCCGGTTAAATCGCTTAAATACGAAGAAGATTGGGTTTATCTTGTTTAA
>CAYLSY010000221.1:0-4242 GCA_964386275.1 uncultured Hyphomicrobiales bacterium | reverse complement strand
AAAACTTGATTCAGTGTTTCTTCACACAACAGTTGACCCCAGCGGACGTTTAGGGGTCAAAGTAACGCCTTCGCAGAAAAAGCTCGAAGTTGTCAATACAAAAGTATTGACTGAAACAGCCACTCAAGCCGTTCTAAAAGCTCCAGCATGGCTGCGAATAGCGCTCGAAAATACATTGTCGCTAATGAATGCCACAAAGCAAAATCTTTATGCTAATCTAATTCTCGATGCAGTTGACCCTTATATTGACGAAATAGCTTTTTCGATTGCATATTCATCTCCTTTTTATCTCGAAACTAATTATGCCTATCCACAATTATATACTGAAAACGCCCAGTTGCTTTACAAGCATGATTCGGATTTGGCTTACGTAAACATTATCGACCATGGCACATCGGAAACCGACGAAAATTATTATTCAACTGTTTCCTATGTCAGAATCGATGCCGATGGTAATGCCTATAATGTTGAAGTGCCGAAAGAAATATATTACATGTATATCGTACATCCGAAAATCAGCGATGAATACGAAACTTATATTAATCCGGACTTGGCGGAAGACAACAGCAGCCATACTACTAATATTGCGGCGCCTCCTACCGGTAGGTTTTGGCGCGATTTCCTTTATAATTTTACCGAACCGAAAAGCGGTGCGCCCGAGGAATGGTATCCGATACTAAAAGACTCAATCTCTACGGCAGTGGCGCTTTGGGTTGACCAGCCCGATAATCCTGCAGCTTCTGCTTTAAAGATTATTACAAAGTGGATTAACGATGTAATGGATTTTACTTCGGAAACCGAACGCCCCCATCAACCTATCAGAATATATAAATTACATATCGGCCGTTGCGGCGAACATGAAGATTTGGCCGCTGCCGCCGCAAGAACTTGCCTGATTCCGGCGCGGTGCATCGAAGCATATTCTTCGGACCATGTTTGGAACGAATTTTGGGACGAGCAATGGTGGCAATGGGAACCGGTAAACAATTCCTACCGCGAGCCGCTTTGCTATGAACAAGGTTGGGGCAAAAAATTCGGCTCGTTCAACGCCCGTATTAGCGATGGCGTTCAAACTACAGTCGAAGGCTATACCGTTAATCCGTGCTATTTGACTTTTTATGCAAAAGACGCCTATGGGAAGCCATTGGATGGAGCTATTATCACATTGTATGTCAAAGGAACGCTTGACGATACAAATATATACTTCGATACTTACGGTATTGCCGACAACGAAGGTAAATGCAATTTCGTCTTATCTGCCGAACGCACATATTACGGCAGGGTTACTTCGGATTTCGGAAATAAACCGACACAGGATGGCTATGTCGACCTAGTTCTTCAAAATTGTGTTAAAGACCAGCATTATACTAGAACATTCAGCATTACTGGAACAAAATCGTCGCTGCAAAAGACATCTGTGGCTCAACCGACGGAAAACATGGACAAATACATGGTCCGGGTCAACATGACGGTCAATAATCAAGTTACTTTTTGGTATGTATTATTGAACGATTACGCTTTTTCATACGTAAGTAAATATAATGAAGGCGGTACGACCAATCTTCTGGTAGCCGACGAAGAAAAATATTTGGCTTTCATTGGCGGCGGCGCATGCAACGTCTTTGATAATAGCCAGTTGAATGTGTCCACACTATCAGCTGATATTCCCGTTTCGAGTGTCGCGCCTTGGTATTTATGGCTGAGCAACGATTTGAATTATTTAAATTTAGTCGATGTTTCCGTATCGTTTGCATTGTATGCCTCGCCGACCGTTGGCGCCGAAGAATCGTTAGCCAAACCGCTTATTTCAGCTTATCCCAATCCGATGTCTTCTACGCAAAATTATCAAGTTTCTTTAACGCAGCCGGCAAATCTGAATTTATCTATTTATGATTCATTCGGAAACGAAGTTAAGTTAATTTTCAATGGCTTAGCCGAAGCGGGCGACTTCAATCTGCAATGGAATGGAACAGACAACAACGGAAATCCAGTGCCCGACGGAATGTATTTTTATAAACTAAACTGCGACAATATGGTATCATACAATAAAATAATCTTGATGAGATGAAACAACTTTTTATTCTGTTTTTCTTTTGTATTTTTCTTTGTTTTCACAGTTTAAAAGGGCAACAGTATTTCGGCGGCGGAGGCGCGCTTCTCGACGACGGCAATCCAACCCGCTTCGAAATCGAAGTATCGGGATTGGAAAGCGGACAAATCGATTCTCTTTTCGGTTTGGAAACCGTTTGCATCAACCTAATTCATACATGGGACTCGGACTTATCGATTTTCTTGATTGCTCCAGACGGCGCCAAGGTTGAGCTAAGCGTCGGCAACGGCGCCGAAGGTGATAATTACACTAACACATGTTTCAACGATAATTCCGACACATATATCACTGCCGGTTGTACACCTTTCGAAGGTTCGTTCATCCCTCAATCTCCTTTGGGAAATGTCAACAACGGACAAAACGGTGAAGGAATATGGACGCTATATATCGTTGATATTTATCCTTTTGCAGACACTGGCGAGTTGTTGGATTGGAGCCTTACATTTGGTAATAATCCAGGAAAGCCTTTACTTTTCGAATCGTCCAATTTGCCGATTTTCGAAATAATTACAAATGGGCAGAACATACTAGACGAACCTAAAATAATAGCCGACTTAAAAGTGCATTACAACGAAGACGGCAGTCGCAATTTTTTAAATGGCACTGAAAAATTGCATTACGACGGTAAAATCGGTATTGAACTACGTGGTTCATCGTCAATGTCTTTTCCCAAAAAGTGTTTTGCAATAGAATTGTGCGACGCAAACGGCGAAGAAGTAAATTTTTCGCTGCTTGGCATGCCCAAAGAAAGTGATTGGCATTTAATTGCAAATTATTCGGATAAAAGCTTGCTCCGAAACATGCTGGCATACAAACTTTTTGGGGATATGGGCAATTATTCTCCGCGAACACGCATCGTAGAGCTCGTTATTGACGGATTGTATTATGGAGTTTATAATCTCGTTGAAAAAATTAAGCGCGATAAGAATCGCATTAACATCGAAAAACTCGAGCCTGAGGATGATAAATATCCAGAAATAAAAGGCGGCTATATTCTTGAAATGAATTTTCCTGATGAAGAACACGAATGTTTTGCATCATCGTTTATGCCTCCAAACGGTTCTTCATACCCAATTTTGTATTTATATAATTATCCTAAAAATGAGGACCTGAACTTACAGCAAAGAGCTTATATCAAGTTATATATTGATGAATTCGAATCAGTTCTAAACAGCGATGATTTTGCCGATACAATCAATGGATACGCCAAATATATTGATGTCAATTCATTCATTGATTATTTCATTCTGACCGAAGTAACAAGAAATATTGACGGATACAGGAAAAGTGTATACTTCTACAAAAGCAGATACGGCAAATTGGTAATGGGACCGCCTTGGGATTACGATATTGCCTTGGGTAACGCCGATTACTGTGATGCCTCAAATCCCCAAGGATTTCAATATCCATTTCCGGATTCTGCTTCATCACTTCAGGTGCCTTTTTGGTGGCGCAGGCTGCTTCAGGATACAACGTTTGCAAACAAATTACAGTGCCGCTACCGTGAGTTAAGGCTTAACACGCTGAAAATAGAAAACTTATATCACTGGATAGATTCAGTTGCAGCAGCTTGCCGCGAAAGCGTGGACAGAAATTTTCGTCGATGGAAGATACTCGGTTTTTATGTTTGGCCTAATCCTTCGCCGATACCTGATGATTACGACGGGGAGATAAAGTTCTTAAAGTATTGGCTCGGCGCTCATTTACTTTGGTTGGACTTATTCATGCCGGGGATTTGCAGTCCACTCTCCGATGTAGACGAAAGCAATTCAAATGAGAAAATTACCGTCTATCCCATGCCTTTTCAAAGCGGATTCAATCTTACATTTGAGAACGATTATTCCGGGGAAGTCGGACTGGCTCTATATAATCAAGCCGGTTCAATGGTCTATTGGAAAATAATTGATAAATATGATTTTGGGGTAATTAACACAGAGATAGATTTATCGGCTGTGAATTTAAGCGCAGGCGTTTATTTCTTGAAAATCATTTCCGGCGATGATGTTAAAACCGTAAAGATTATTAAAAACTAAAGCTATTCCATAGTTTATTTTTCAATAATATTAATGAAAAAAACTATTGTTATATTTATTTGGATACAATTTGTATAATAAAATTATTTCATTTTTATT
>CAYLSY010000220.1:0-4689 GCA_964386275.1 uncultured Hyphomicrobiales bacterium | reverse complement strand
GTGGATAACTCTTCTAAGACGTCAAGGCTTAACCTTTTAGTCGGATTCAAAATTAATAATATTATTTTATATTTACAATTAAAATTTTAAAAAATTGATAGTGATAATAAAAAGAATGAAATTGAATTTAAAAAAAATTATTACAAAACAAAAGGCTATATTACAATTGGTCATGCAGGACGAAGCAAATCATTCTTCTACGTATCTTAATTAGTATCAATTAGATAAGATATTTTCTATATCTCGCTTTCAATGACAATATTCAATGGTTATAAAAAATAATATGCAATATTTTGCATTTCTGCTCAAAAACCATTAATTTAATTTTTTTTTGAAAATTAGGTTTTGGAAAAAGATGAAAACTGCATTAATTACCGGCGCATCAGCTGGAATCGGCGAGGCATGCGCCTATGCGTTTGCCAAGTCAGGATATAGACTAATTCTACTTGCTCGCAGACTGGAAAAACTCGAAGCGATTACCTCGAAAATCAAAGCTGAAAACAAAATAGATATTATTAACCTCGTATGCGACGTACGCAGCTTGGAGGCTGTTAAATCTGCTCTCGGCTCGCTGCCGGAAGAATGGAAGCAAATCGACGTCCTCATCAACAATGCCGGATTGGCTCGCGGCTTGTCGAAAATCCACGAAGGTTCAATCGACGATTGGGAAGAAATGATTGATACGAACATTAAAGGCTTGCTCTATGTTTCGCGAATTGTTCTGCCTTGGATGGTTGCCCGTCGATGTGGAACGGTCATCAATATCGCATCGCTTGCCGGACGCGAAGTATACCCGAACGGAAATGTCTATTGCGCTACGAAACACGCAGTTAAAGCCTTGTCGCAAGGAATGCTCATGGATTTAAACGGAACAGGTGTCCGCGTTACCAATCTCGACCCGGGTATGGTTGAAACAGAGTTTAGCGAAGTGCGCTTTCATGGCGACTCTGAACGCGCCAAAACTGTTTATAAAGGTTTGAAGCCTCTCACGGGCAGTGATATTGCCGATGTGGCGCTATATTGTGCAGAATTGCCGGCGCATGTAATGGTTCAAGACATTATGGTTACTCCTACCGCACAGGCTTCGGCGATGATTGTAACTCGAAATAGTTGAAAGTATTAATGTATAACTATCAGTAGCTTATCCGAAGCGTTCGGCGAATTGAATGCGGCATATTTTTTTTACTTGCTCGAAATCCGGCGTTAAGCCTGTTTCCATAGCAATCGAAGTTACTCCTTTGTTCTTTAAACCGCAGGGGATGATATAGTTGAATTCATTTAGATTGTTCGTCACATTAAGCGCAAAACCATGAGTGGTAACCCACCTCGAGCAATGAAGCCCCATAGCGCAGATTTTCCTTGCGCCGTCGACCCATACACCGGTTAAACCCTCGACGCGTCCGGCTTTTATTCCGAAATGGGCAACTGTATCGATAATACATTGCTCGATTTCGCGCAGAAACCAATGCAAGTCTTCTTTCAACGATAAAAGATTGAAAATCGGATAACCGACTAATTGTCCGGGGTTATGCAAGGTTGCGTCGCCGCCGCGGTCAACTTGAACTACGTCGACACCAAGTTTAGCAAGAAAATCCGGTTTTGCGACAACACTGCCCAAATCGCCGTTTCGTCCGACGGTAATAACTGAAGGATGCTCGCAAAACACTAATACGTTACGATTTCTTTTCGAAGTAATTTCCGAAGCAAGCGACTTTTGGCGCAGCCATGCTTCGTTATAATCTATAAGCCCCCAATCCTCAAACTCTATCATTTAGAATGCTTTCGCTGGTTGTATCTTCGGTGTTATGTAAAAAGAAATTACCTTTAAAGTAAGCTTTTACCGTAATAATAGCCAACGAAAAAACGAGCGAAAGAAAGAAACCTAAAATGATAATAAATTTCTTGGAAGGACCCGATTTTTCGAATGGAACGATAGCCAATTCCAGAGGTTCGATTGTGGGTATATCGCTTTGCTCCTGAATAGCTTCCTGATAGTGTTGAGTTTCGAGAAAGATTTTGACTTGTTCCAAAATTTTTTGGTCGCGCAATAAATTAGCGTATTCTCTTGCAATTTGAGGCAGTTTTTCGACCGGCAGCGAAATTCTATCGGCGCCGCTGATACCGCCTGATTGCATTTGTGTAAATTGCCTGCGAAGATTATTCACTCTATTGCTAAGCGCTTCGATAACTGATGATTCCGGTTCATATTCCATCAATTTTGAGTTCAATTCGATTTCGGCTTTAGCCAATTCAGCGCCGACCGATACAGCTGTGGATAGAGTCGATTGAGCTTGCTTGTCGAGAGCGACGACCTTGTTTTCTAATTGATATTTTTCGATGGCTTTATCGACGGAGTCAAGTTCGTTTCGTTTAATTTCGAGCATTTTTTCGATGAATATTCTTTTTTGTTTAGCTTTCGAAGTCGACTTGTTGCGGCTGATAATATCCAATCCACGAATTGCTGTGTTTAAAATACTGGCGGATAGTTCGGCGGCATTTTTGCGGGTTTCGTTGTTCGGGAAAAAGCCGGTTGAAGTTTCGAATGATAAATAGATTATGCCTGTTCGCTGCACCGACTTTGATATCAAAACAGGAATAACGCTTTCAAGCACAATATCCGGGATACCTTCAAACGCCGGATTATTTGTTAAATCCAAAGAATCGACAACATATCTTCCTAAGTCGCGGCTGCCGAGATATTCAATAATTAGTCCTGTCTTTGAAACCGGACTTCCTTGTAAAGTAGGAAACCCTCCAAGAGATTGAACAAGCCCGGAAATTTGCGAAAACGAAGCGCTTTCTTCGGGTGGTTGAAGTTTAGCGTTAGCAATATACTTTTCAGGTGCAATAAATGAATATATTATGCTTATAAGAACAGAGACTGATATGAACACTAATAAAAATTTCTTGTGATAAATCATTAAACTGATGTAATTCATCAGATTAAACTTTTTATGAAACTTTCCTGTCATTTTTTTTATTAATTATTATTAAGTATTTATTACAATTAACGTAAAGATATTTAAGAAATATGTTACCGAAAGCGATAGCCCATCGTCGCTCTTCTTCCCAAGGCGCTATCTGCTCAAAGTAATGATTAATCCAACGATTGCCATTATCTGGGTCAATACCGTCAAACTTGTCGTGAAAATCATCCAAAAAGATGAAGGTTCTTCTTGCGGTACAATTATGGTATCTCCCGGCTGAATAGCATATTTCCCTTCTTTGGCATTAAAACGCTCGCCTTTTCTTTTTATTATCATGGTTTGGTTTTTATCGGCTTCGTAACCGAAACCTCCGGCAGCCTCAACATAATCGAGATATGTGCTACCGGGTTTATAATGAACCAAGCCGGGATTATTCACTCGTCCTTGGACATTAATAAAGTGTTCCTGCTTGGGAATATATATAGAGTCGAAGTGAACAAGACTAATATTGTCTTTTGAATTATAATCGCTAAGAGCATTTTTTAATTTGAACGAAATCGAACCGCGCAATTCATTTACCCTTGCTGAATACACGTTTTTATCATCGACGCTCATCTCGTTTATGGATAATTTAGAAAGTCGAATTAATTCACGGTCTTCGCGGAGCCATTCTTTTCGTCGAACTACTATTGCGCCTTCTTCGTATGCGTCTTCGGTTAAGCCTCCGGCAAGTTTAATTGCGTCGGATAACTTTATTTGGTTCTCTAAAATAGCGTATTGTCCGGGAAATTTTATAGCCCCATCAATTGAAATATAGTATTCTGGCTTGTAATCGGGTATCTTTCTAACATAAACCCTATCGTTTCTTTGTAATTGGAAATCCCCGGGCAAGTGCGATTGTTCTTTAGTAATGTTTTCCCAGCTTCTTAGGTTAATCGTCCATTTTTCAATCATGTTGCCTGATTGGCTGCTTCTGACAATTTCAACCGAATCAAGAAACGCAGTTTTTTTGAAACCTCCGGCGAGTCTTAGTAAAGTTGAAAGAGAATCATTGTCCCTGTATTCATAGATGCCGGGGTATTGGACTTCCCCTTCTATCGTCAAGATATTGCTATAGTCGAATCTCGAGACGATTATATAATCGCCGCCTAAAACCGTTGGGTTAGCCGATTGAATTCCTAGCGAGAAAAATAGCGCTAAATCGACATTTATCGGCTCGGCAACTCCTTCGCGTTTGATTTTTATGCTGCGAATGGCGCCGCCGCTAAAACCGCCGGCTTTTTCAATGGCTTCGGAAACGCGGTCGACTGCGGTCGCCGATACAATTGATGGTCGAACGACAGCTCCGCTTACGGTTACTTTGAATTCCCTTAGGCGGGTAAGCGCCACTCCGATAGAGCTAGTTTTTAATACTTGATTGATTTTTTCATGAATTATTACTTCGGCTTCGGCGAGAGTTTTTCCTTTCAAGCTAACAGCTCCGACTTCGGGAATCAGCAACTTGCCATCTGCTGATATTGGAATTTCATATTGCCGTGTTCGAACAGAAACGATTGATATTGCAAGGTAATCATTAGGACCGAGTATATATTTCGCCGGGTCGATTTCTTTCTCGAGCAGACCGGAAGTTTGTTTGACGATTTTCTGCGATGTTTCGAACGCAAGAGTGTCTTGGCCGCCACCCATACTGTGCAAATAGTAATCGGACTGCGAATATAGGTGTATTGAACTAAAAGTTAAAATAAGTATTGTCAGTATAAAA
>CAYLSY010000219.1:0-4702 GCA_964386275.1 uncultured Hyphomicrobiales bacterium | reverse complement strand
TACCCCCTTTTGCAAAGGGGGAAAAAGAAATTTCTTGATAAGTCATCTATAATCATACAACTAGAAATAATGCGATTTGTCTTTTAAGTTTTTTGTGATAATATCAATCCATACTAATAATTAATCCATACTAATAATTGGCCATATCATTACATTTACTTTTTTGGGGGCTTTGGTCATTAAGTGAAGAAATACATTATTATAGCTATATCAGTTTAAAAAGGAAATTTCCTACATAGCTGGATTCGCGATTCACACTATCTCGGAAATGAGACTTCTCTATACAATAATAACAACGATTAGAAATAATTAAAATTTACTTATTCTTCAACTCTCTCAACAGCAAAAATACCTTTTATACCTAATAATGGGGTAAGCAGTGTATTGAAGTGGACATCGTCCTCGACGGCGAGAGTCAACATGCCTTCGAACTGGGTATCGGATTTGTGCAAGTTTATGCGTTGAATGTTTACTGTGCCGATGACATGGGTGATTTCATGCAGCATTCCGGGGCGGTCTTCGCCGCGAACGCGGATTTTAACAATTTTACTGAGAATCGGTTTAGATTCCTTCGTTAATTTCTTGGTTTTATTATAATTATAAAGTCTAACAATTGCCTTGTGGGTAACAACATAATCCTCCCAGCCGGGGACAGGCGAGGCATTGGGCGAAGTAATAATCTCGACAGTATCGAAATTTTTGAGTTCATAATCGAGTGATTTTACTTCGCCGTTGACTTTTGCCGATAAGCATTGCAAACCGTGCAAATCGGATATGGCAAAGGCTAAGTCGATGGGACATGAGCCTTTAGGTAATGAGTAGGAGTTGCCGTTAACAGTATGCACTGTAATATCTTCAGCATAAAGATTCCTGCGAATCGAACCCCAAATCTTTTGGATGGCGTCGGGGTCATAATCCCCGATAATATCTTCGATCCACTTAACCCATTCGCTTGCCGTTTCAGGGCTTAGCTCGAGCGAGCGATTGATGTCGCTCAATTTTCCGAAAGCGGTAATGCCCTTGTCGGCAATATTATCCATCTCTTCGGTACGAATAATCACTTCTACAGGTTTGCGATTTGGACCAAAATGAGTCGAATGCAATGCGCGATACAAATTCACTTTCGGACGCGCTATGCGGTCGTCGAGATTAGAAACCGGTCCGAAAATACTTGAAATAATGCCGTAAACCTTGTAGCATTCCATCGTATCGTTAGTATGCAAAACGATGACCATCGAATAGAAATTGTCGATTTGGCTTAAATCCTTACCTTCTTCGAGCATTTTATATATTTCGTAAACATGCTTATGTTCAACTGTGATAGCATGCGATATGCCGCGCTCGTTCAGCTTTTCATCGACTTGACGCGTGAAAGTATCGAACAAGTCAAGATATTCAAGGCGCTTTTCCTTTAAAGCCGGTCGTATAGTATCATAAGAGGCTCTATCTTTGAAATAAAGCGATAAATCTTCAAGTTCTGGTCGTATAGCGTTCAATCCGAGTCTTTGAGCGAATGGAATATAGAAGTTCAAGGACTCTTCGGCGATTCGAATGCGTTTCGATTCGTTTTTGACGAAACCGAGCGTTCGCAGGTTGTCGAGCCTGTCGGCAAGCTTAATAATGATTACTCGGATATCTTTTATCAAAGCTGCAAATAGCTTACTGTATGTATGCGCTTTGTCGGCAATGAATAATTCTTCTTTCGTAGGCTGTGATTTACCTTTATATTCAGGCGCTTGAGGGTTTATAAGCAGTTTATCGCTTTTAATTTTAGTCAAACCTTCGACCAAACCTGCAATTGACTTGCCGAATTCTTTTTCGATAACTTCAAATGTAACATGGGCAACATCTTCGACAGTATCGTGCAGCAAGGCTGCCGCAACAGCCTCGCTGTCATTGAATTTCAGAATATTAACAAGTATCAGAGCTACTTTCAACGGATGTGTATAATACGGGTCGCCCGAATCTCTCTTTAAATCTTTGTGTTCGTTTACGCAAAACCAATATGCCTTTGTAACCAGCGCTTCATCGAAATCTGGTATCTCTGTCCTGCATGCATCGAGCAACGTATTCAAATCTTGAGTTGTATCCTTGCCGTAAATACATTTATTCTCAATATTTATATCAGTATCTTTTTCCATTTATTAGCATTTCTTTGTCTAACAAATTTTTTAGAAAATATCGGCAAAACGCCGTTGCTTCCTACCTTTGAATGCATTTTTATGATAAGCATATCCCGCAATCAAAGGCATGGCAATTGTTGCTTCGCTAAAAACCATCTGCTCGAAAGTGGTTTCGACCTTGCCCCAAGAGCTGGCTTCCTTTAGCGTAGAACCCGACAAACCACCGTCGCGCTCGTCGGCAACTGTGATTTGAATAGCATACTTGTGCATTTTGGTTTCTACTTCCAATACGTCGCAGGCTACGACTACGTCTTGCGTAAAGTTCTTTGGAACGCCACCACCGACCATGAAAATCGCTGATTCTTTCGATTTCATTTTAATCTTAGTCAATTCAAGAAAATCGCGGGCAGAATCCAATGTCAGCATGGCTCCTTTGGCATGGTATTGATGGTGAATCAAGCCAAATCCGGCTGAGCAGTCCGAAAAAGCAGGAACGAAAATCGGTACGCCATTTTCGTATGCAGTTCTGATAACCGAATTTTCGCCTTTTTTGTTCAAAACAAGCCATTTGCCCATTTCCGAGATGAACTCACGCGAGCTGTAGGGACGCGGCTCAAGGGAATTGGCAATTTCGGCTACGGTCATGTCGCAAACACGAAGCTCTTCCTCGTCGATATAAGTATCGTAGATGCGGTCAATCATCAAATCGCGCAATTCGTTGTCGTCAACGAACGGCGAGCCTTGATAATGCTTGAATCCGAGCGCTTCAAGGAAGTCTTGGTCAATCATTATTGCGCCGGTCGAAACGATGGCGTCAACCATGTTGTTGCAAATCAAATCGACGACGACATCCTTTAAACCTGCACTAAAAAGCGAGCCAGCAAGCGTCATAAATATAGTGCAGTTCTTGTCTTTGAGCATTTTCTCGTAGATTGTGGCAGCTCGATACAGATTCCGCGCTTGGAAAGCCATCTTGCCGAATGAATCGACAAGCGGCACAATATTTATATCTTTAATATCAATATGTTCGACCAATTTCTTTTTGTTCAGGTAATAGTTTTTATCCTGCATGTCCACTCCAAATAAAAATTTCAAATTACTTTTATTAAAAAAAGCAATATAAATATTTATAATATCAGTTCAAAATAATTAAAACTCGGTGGAAAGCGTCAAATGATGGGCGATTCTATTAATTGAGATATAATCGGACGCCACGGCGTAATCAAGCCTTATATTGAAAGGAAGTTCAAGAAATGTCGGATTGATTGAAATACCGCTTCCCCAGCGGGTCATCGGCAAAAACTTGTAAGTGCCTTGGTCATCGGCGGCGAGCGCCAAGCCTGCACGAAAAGCAATTACGTCGTCTGGAATAATTTCGGCGCCGAGCAAAAAAGCTGGTACTTCTTCATGTTGGTTAAGTACAGCGTCAAAATATACTGTAACATATCGTTGAATAGCGCCTTCGTCGTAAAATGTTGAAAAGCCGTCATCAATATTAGTTGGCGAATAGCTGTCGAGCGCTATTTCCATAGCAATGCCAGCGCGCAATGTGTACGGCAGCAATTCTCGTTCGTCGGAGCCGCCTTTCCAAAACATCATTCCAGATATGTTTTGCATTGAAATGCCGAATGCAAACAAATTGGCAACATTGAACTCTGCGCCAATATCGAAAGAGTAACCGTCGGCTTTTGCATCCGAACCGGCAAGATTATTGTTCAAATACTTGAAAGCAACGCCTATGCTGGCGAATTCAATACGATAGGAAGCTGCACCAACCAGGCAATAATGCCAATTGGACATCTCGCCGAGCGGATTTCCTCGAATGTCGCGTGCAATAAAACTTCCCGAGCGATAAGAGTTGAATCCGATGCCGTATCCGAAATTTTCGACCGGCGAGTGGGTGAATGCCAATGTTGAATGCACTCGGCCGAATTCAAGAAATGAATAAGTAGATGCTATTTTGATTTTTTCGTCTTGAAAACCAAGCCCAGCCGGATTATAGAAGAAAGCGAAAGGGTCGCCGACCGTAGCCGTATATGCTCCGCCCATGGCAATAGCGCGGCTGCCGATATCTCTTTGCAAATACGATTCGCTGTAACCCGAACGCACCGCTTGGGCAAAAGCCGCCGTAGACATTGCAATAAAGGCAATAACAACAAAATATGTAGTTAATCGATGCATTTAACGAGCATTACCTCGAGATAATAAACTTTTCCGCCAAACGAAAATCTTTCCCTTGGACAATGCAAACGAAAACGCCATTGGACAGTTCTGAAGTAGGTATATCGTAGTAATAATCCTTTGCGGTATTCGGCAATCCTTCATAAACATCGATTACTTTTTTTCCAAGCATGTTCAATACTACGATTTTAATTGATGAATCATAGTCAGCCAACTCCAAATACAGCTGAAACCCGTTGCCGTCTTGACGTTCCCGCAGTTCTTTAATCCGGTTTTGTCCGGGATTTTTGTGCGTTGAATTTTTTTCGTCCTTTTGTATTTCAGCAATTTTTGTGCCATTTGGCTTGGAGTTTTGAGCCAATCTTGTTTGGGAGTATTTTTGAGAGTAAGTGCTACTT
>CAYLSY010000218.1:0-4714 GCA_964386275.1 uncultured Hyphomicrobiales bacterium | reverse complement strand
TAAAAAAAATTCCTTTGAAATATTATTAAAATACATTAATATAGCACTTATATCAAAATCATATTTAGGGGGGAGAACCGCAAAATAAGTTCGGTTGCTCTAAATGTTTTATTTTTATTCGGTTATAGAATTTTTACTTTTTTATTGTTCATCAAACACCGTTTATTTATTTTTTACTAATGCTTGATGGTTCAATAATAAAGTTATCTCTTTTATTTCTATACTACTTCATAAAAAGAACAAGTTAATGTAAGAGCATTTTTTACCTCGTGATAAATTTCAGACAGCATAATGATAAAATTAAAAAAATATTTTGAAGCAGTACGCAAGGTATTATTACCTCAGGACTTAATACCAATACTTGTAATTATTTTCGGACTTGTGCTTGGAATTGCAATCAGCGAACAAGCTATTCGATTAATAGGCGCATCGTTGACTATTTTAGGGGTAGTTGCCTTGTTTATGCTTATATCGCAAAGGCTGAAGACTAATATTGAGCTGCGTAACAAGCCCGGAGTGGCTCCGCCGAAATTTCAAATTACTGAAACAAAGGATTCAGGAGCAAAACGTCAAATTTTCGAAGATTACGAAACATACGCTGCCGATGATAACGATAAAGCAACAGAACAAGCCCCAGAAACAATAAATCCTACTATTGCCCATGAGGAGCAAAAGGAAGATAAAAGAGACGAAGGTTTTACAATTTTAGCGAAAAAAACGGTAGCCAAACAACGTGTCGAGGAAGTCAAACCCATGCGAACGTTCGGCATTGCTGACTCCGATAAAAAGCAGCAAGACAACTCCGGTTTTCCAGATAATTATTCCGGTATGAGGATCATCGGTCCTGCTTCGAAAGCTAAAAAAACCGATTCGCAGCCTGAAGTTCTACAAAAAGATGAACCAGAAATGGCAGCGAGTACAGCCACACAAGATAATGCTCAAAAAGCAGATGAGAAAACAGATTCCATAGATAATGCAAGCATTCATGATGTTGAGAGTAACGAAGAATCTACTGTCAAGGAAGAAAAGCACGCCGTAAAACCGTAACAGCTCCAAATAAGCGAACACAACAAAGTAAAACAGCCCGAAATTGAGTATACGAAAATCAAACCCGACTCTGCCGAACCCGCTTCGAAAGCAGAGCCAGAAGGCAGTGTAAAAATTTCTAATTATAAAGAAAAGAAAATCGATGTGCCGATTTCTTCTCTAATGGAAAGCGCCGAATTCTTGGGTCAAGAGCCTCGAAAAGAGCTGCAATACTTTCTTTCAAGGGTATTGATAATCATACGTTCCGTTACCAATACTCGCACGGCTGCTTTTTTATTCGTTAATTTCGATAAAAAACAATTAGTGCTTGAATCTTTTGTTTCTGAAGTGCCGGATTCAATTACAACGAGCCGGAAACTTCCTCTGGGTGGCGATGTCGTCAGCCAGATAATTAAAAATGTCAAACCTGAAATTTTAACCGACATAGAACCCGCTGCTGAACTTGATTTGATACCTTATTATACGAAGCAGGTAGGAATTAATTCATTCATCGGAGTTCCTGTATTTTTCAATGGAACAGTAATCGGTATTTTATGTGCCGACACTGCTGTTTCCGATGCTTATGATGCGGTAACGGTAAGCTTTTTTGGTCATTTTGCAAAAATAATCGGTTCATTGGTTCAAAGCTATACCGAAAAGTATGATTTGATGCAAGCCTCGAAAACATTGGACCTAATATCCCAGTTCCGCCAAGTCGCTTGTGATAAGGCTATATCCGATTCGGCAATCAGGGATTCGTTGCTCGGAGCGGTATCCGGCATCTGCGATTACAATCAAATCGGCGTAATAATGTATGACGACGACTCGGAGCGGTGGCTGATCAAATCGCTAAGGGCTAAGGACGAATCCTACGGCAAAATCGCCGGAAGAGCCGTCCGTCTGGAAAAAACGGTTGTCGGCGAGGCTTTCTATTCGGCAAGGACAATGTTTTTAATGCCAGTCGTCAAGGAAATCATCAAGCTTTATCCGGGTGAACCGGTAACAGACGCCGGTTTTTTTGCGGCGTTTCCGCTGAAATCCATCTCCCACAACTATGGTGTATTGTTCGTCGAAGGCAAGAGTCAGTCCGGTATAAGCCATAACGATATTAAGATAATTGAAACATTGTGCCAGCATGCCGGCACAGCATTCGAGCAGCTCTATTTCAACAAGGTGTTTCAGAATAATTCTATGCTAGACGCATCGACTGGTTTGATGAATTCAACTGCTTTTGTCTCGCGAATGGAAGAAGAACTCCTTCGCAGCCGGGATTTCAACATTCCTTTGTTTGTTTGTTTTTTCCAAATCGACCGATATGCCTCGTTCGACCCTAAAACACACCATGACCGCTTAAAATTAGTCTTGGAGCATGTTGTTCGTATAGCGAAAAAGAATTTGCGCGCTTACGACGTATTCGGGTCTGTGGACGACAAGGTCTATGGAGTCGGGCTTATCGGCATGAGTCTTCAGGATGCGCGCTTGTGGGCTGAAAGGCTGCGTTCGGAAGTCGCCATTACTGCGTTGCAAATCGAGAAACAACGCTTTACAGTTACCATCAGCATAGGTTTGGCAGAACCCAAAAAGAACGCTAATATCTTTACCGTTTTCGATAATGCCCGGCGGGCATTGGAAATCTCGCAAAAGAAGATGAATACATTGACAGTGTTTAGCTGAGACAATGATTATAACATATCTTTTCAGCAACTTGTTCGGCAACTTCTTTCGAAGCGAGTGTTTCGATTATTTTTAATACGAAACTAATTGTCGTACCGGCTCCGCGGCTTGTAATAATGTTATTGCTTACGACGACATCGTCATCTTTGTAGTCATAGCCGATGAGCTGGTTTTTTGCCGAAGGATGGCTGGTAATTGCCGAATCAGGCTGTAATACCTTGTGAAATGCAAGCGCCAAAGGCGCGGCGCATACCGCGGCAAGCAATTTATCATTTTCTGAATGATTACGAAGAAAATGAGATATATACTCGTTTTGAATCAGGTTATGAACTCCTTCGGAGCCGCCGGGAAGAACAATGGCATCAAAAAGTCTACCTTTTTCTAATTTGTAAAATATTGTATCCGGTATAATTTTTACGCCATGTGCGCAAGTAACGATTTCAAGCTCGCCGGCAACGACTACACTCATTCCGCTGCGCCGCAAAAGGTCGATTATAGTTACTGCTTCCATCTCTTCAACCCCTTGTGCCAAAGGAACTAATACTCGAATATCCATTTTCACTCCGAAAAATAATTTTCTATTCTTTTTTAAAAATAAACATAATTCCGTAAATTGTTTAAACAAAAATATGTTTTTTTTTGATATTATTTAATATAATACCATAAAAATGGCTGCAGCACAAAAACAACGACCACCGGAAGAATGGATAGATATGGGCGATGCCGCTCAGAAAAAAGGCTCCCACGACGAAGCAATCCGTTATTACTCCAATGCAATAGATATCAATCCCAGAGCGGCTTTTGCTTATTTCAAGCGAGGCAATTCGTATCTTGCCAATAATGCTTTTCGCGATGCTTTGTCGGATTTTAACAATACTGTGCTGCTAAATCCTGATTTTTCTTTTGCATATTTTAAACGTGGCACAGTTTATACCGAATTAAAACAATTCCAAAAAGCGATCGAGGATTTCGACAAAGCAATTGAGCTAAACCCTCAATTCTCATTTGCTTACTACAAGCGCGGCTACTGCTGTTTTGTTTTAAAAAATTATGATGCCGCAATCGAAGATTTCAATAGAACTTTGGATTTAAATCCCACATATTTACTAGCTTATTTCTATCGAGCTAACTCATATTTCGAAAAATCGGATTATTCTGCAGCCATCAAGGATTACACCAGGGTTGTCGAACTTGACCCAAAGCATGAAAAAGCCTTTCTTTCTCGCGCTTTGGCTTATGCAAATCTTTTAAAGTACAAAGAAGCAATAAAAGATTATTCAAACGTAATCGAATTAAATCCAGAATCGATAATGGCTTATAATTATCGAGGACTGCTCTATAGTAAACAAAATAATTATTCTGCAGCCATTGATGATTTATCTCATGTCATCGATTTAAATCCGAATTCAGCAGATTCCTACAATAATCGTGGCATTGCTCATTTCGCTTTGAAAAATTACGACAAAGCTATCCGTGATTACGATAAAGCGCTGGAAATCAATCCTAATGCTGCAAATATCTATTTCAACCGCGGCAATGCTAATTTTAATATGAAGCAATACATCGAAGCTATTATTGACTACGACAAAGCCTTGGAACTTGACCCCAACCTTGCTACGGCATACTATGGCAGAGCTAACGCCAACGCAGCTTTGGAGCAATTCAAGGAAGCAATAAAAGACTTCACAAAAGCAATCGCCACCAATACTAAGTATGCCCAAGCATATATTGGACGCGGCAATTGCTTTATGAAACTTAAACACTATAAAAAAGCGCTCGAGGATTTTACTCTGGCTATTGAAATTAACCCCGACTCGCCAAACGGCTACCTGAACCGAGGCATAGCTTTCCGTTCCGAAGGAAAAGCCGATGAAGCAGTCAACGATTTCAACTCCTTCCTTAGATTATATAAAACAAAGGACGGCACTTCGAACCAAGTCAGACAATGGATTAAGAAACTTGGATATGACCCGGATTATTAATTGTAACTTTTTTCATTTCCAAATAATCATAT